>CAZPCO010000451.1:0-3226 GCA_964585025.1 uncultured bacterium
CTCGCCGGTCGGGCCTCCCGGGGCTAAACCGGTATTTCTTCAGTCAATATCTGCTGATAGTCGGGAGATTGAATATGTCACATTATGTCTTTATTACCGGCGGAGTTCTTTCATCTCTTGGCAAGGGCATCACTGCCGCGTCGCTCGGCATGCTGCTCAAAGCCCGTGGCCTCAATGTCACCATCATGAAGTGTGACCCCTATCTGAACGTTGACCCTGGCACCATGAGCCCACATCAGCACGGTGAGGTATTCGTCACCGAAGACGGCGCTGAAACTGACCTCGACCTCGGTCATTACGAACGTTTCATCGACATCAACCTGAGCCGCAGCAACAGCATCACCACCGGCCAGATTTATTCGACGGTCATCGCCAAAGAACGCCGTGGTGACTATCTCGGCGCCACCGTACAGGTTATTCCGCATGTCACCAACTGCATCAAGGAAAGCATTATCAGAGCTGCCACCATCAACGATGCCGATGTAACGATCGTCGAAGTAGGTGGCACTGTGGGCGACATCGAAAGCCTGCCCTATCTCGAAGCCATCCGCCAGATGCGCAGCGATGTCGGCCGCGACAACGTCTGCTACATTCATGTGACCTATATTCCATATTCGAAGGCAATCGGCGAGATGAAGTCGAAACCGACTCAGCATTCAGTCAAGGAAATGCGCGCCATAGGTCTGGCACCTGATCTGATCGTCTGCCGCACCGGCCGTTCGCTGACCCGTGAAGTGCGGGCCAAGATCTCACTGTTCTGCGATATCGACGCCGAAAACGTTCTCGAAGCCAAGGATGTCGACTGCCTCTATGAAATCCCGATCGAAATGGAAAAACAGGGGTTCTCTGAACTCGTTCTCAAACGTTTCCGTCTGGGCGCTGCCGAGCCTGATCTCGAACCGGCAAAACTCCTTCTGAAAAAATTCAAGAACCCGCAGGCCGAGAAGATTCGCATCGGCCTGGTCGGCAAATACATGAAACTTGCCGATGCTTACCTGAGCGTCATTGAATCGCTGCAGCACGCTGCCGCCCATTTTGACGCAGCTCTCGACCTGGTCTGGGTCGCTTCCGAGCAGATCGAGAAAGATGGTGCCGAAAGCCTGCTGAAAGATCTCCACGGGGTCATAGTGCCCGGTGGTTTCGGCGAACGCGGCATCGAAGGCAAAATAGCGGCTATTCAATATTGCCGCGAACACAAAATGCCTTTCTTCGGCCTGTGCCTCGGCATGCAGTGCGCAGTCATCGAATTTGCGCGCAACGTTGTAGGCATCGCCGACGCAGGGTCATCTGAATTCAATGCCCCCAGCCCGGTAATAACGATGCTTGGCAACGAGGGCAAACCCGGTGACATCAACTCCGGCGCCGGAATGCGGCTCGGTGCTCTCCCATGCCGCATTGCCGAAAAAACCCTCGCCGCCTCACTCTATGGCTCGACTCTGATTTACGAACGACATCGGCACCGCTATGCCGTCAACAGTGAATATCGCGCCCGCATCGCCCGCAAAGGTCTGGTAGTCAGCGGCACAAGCCCGGACGAACAGATCGTTGAAATCGTCGAAATCAAAGACCACCCCTTCTTCATCGCCTGCCAGTTCCACCCCGAATTCAAATCACGCCCGATGCGCCCCCACCCCATGTTCCGCGGCTTCTTCGAAGCCGCCCTGAAAAAATCCCGCTGAAGAATCTACTCTAAGGCCCCCTGCTGTCGATGAAGGCCTGTATTCAGTTCTTTTCAAGCAATGGCAAAGCTTTTCTATGCCTGAAAAAGCCAGCCGCGCTTTTCTGCTCGTAATTTCAGAACTTTGGCAATTTTCTCGACCTGGCTTTTTGAGAAGCCGGAAAAATCCAGGGAACAATGCTCGTCAAAGGGAAAGGCATCATCAATTACTGGTAGGCTTTGTTCGCTGCATTCCTGCTTTTCGAGGCCAAGAACCCCATTTGAAGCAAAACCAAGCTTTTTCGTAAAATGTTCAAAGGCCGCTTCTGGTGCTATTTTATCGCCATTATACATCGAAAGCTTTGCCTCATCTTTTGGTGTTGGGCGAAACACCTGAGAGAAAACTTTTCCGGCATGGATAAAAGATGGGTGAACCTGGCGTAAAAGCATTGTAGTGTCTTTCATGCCCTGATTCCCATTGCGGCAATCAATAATTCATTCAGCTTTTTCCAGGTTTCTGGCTCTGAAAAATCAAGCATTTCATCAGTTGCTGTAGACGTAATGCTGTCTAGAGACTGATAAAAGCCTTTTTTGCCGATCAAATCAAATTCAAGTGTGATTTCCTGGGAGCCAATGGTCCATTCTGCCTGGACTCCGCCTTCCAGAGTTGGGAACAGCCGCGGCAGGGGAATGTTCGCCTCATAATGTTCGCAAAATCCTTGAATCAGCCATTCTGTGCTTGATGGCTCAATTGCTTTGCCTTTACCATCCATCCAGCCGTTTTTTAACTTTAAAAGTTCCGACAGGCGCAACTCAATATCCAGCTCATCGAGAAGCTGAATTTCTTCGATTGAATCCAGCTTCAGCAGTTTTCCTGCACGATTATATTGCCCAATACCCTTTACTGTAACTTTTTCGCCATCACAGAACCTGTTAAAGGCCTTAAATACAACTTCACGATTGATCTGGTCGAGTGGTGCCTGAACCTTTTCGCCTTCAGCCGTCAGGATGGTAAAAGTGTTCTTATCCTGGTCGGCTTCGGGAATGGCGCCAATCAGTCGTTCTATTTCTTCGGTGTAGGTCTGCGTTTTTGACGAAGCAAGAATAAGCCTCTTTCTTGTTTCTCTGTTCAATACGGCCTTTTTTTCAGCGCCGGGCTTTCTGAACTCTATGCTTTCATCGTCCAGTAAACCCCTTCCGATCTGTTCGAAATAACCTAACAGACTCTCGGGAAGAATTCCTGCGACTGCCCTGTTTTCATGTGCAGCTTCGATGGCATTGATCAGAGAATCTCTGGCCTGCTCGTAATAAGTCTGCGTGGGCGGTGGAAATAGCCCTGCAGATGCGCAGCTTACAAACAAAACAAGTTTTGGTATTACGCTGCCTTCTTCTATTGAAACAAGTTTGACCGAAATGCCGTCAAAGAAGTTTCTTGGCAAACGCTGTCTGTCAGGGTGCTCAGCAAAATAAAGATGAGTAACCGTTCTGCAGAAAAAACTTTCAAGACTTGCCAGGTCTCTCAGAATATCGAGCGGAAGCGCATGATCTTCGAAGCGCTTCCCAACGAAT
>CAZPCO010000452.1:0-2888 GCA_964585025.1 uncultured bacterium
CTGGAGGAAACATGAAAGCAGTAATTCAAAGAGTAAACCGAGCTGCGTTGAGTGTCGATGGAAAGCCGGTTTCAGCTATCGAATCCGGTCTTGTCTGTTACCTTGGTGTTGGCCGGGGTGACAGCGATGCAGAAATGATCTGGCTGGCCAGAAAAGTGGCTGGATTGCGGATTTTTCCCGATCAGAACGGAAAAATGAATCTGTCGGTAAAGGATTGTGGCTGCCAGATTCTTGTTGTTTCTCAGTTTACACTTTATGGGGACATCAGAAACGGCTTCAGGCCAAGTTTTATTACCGCAGAACAACCGGGGCCCGCTGAACTCATGTATGAAAAGTTTTGTCTCGAGCTTGAAAAACATGGGATTTCCAAGGTGGCGCGAGGGGTTTTTGGCGGGGATATGCTGATTCAACAGGACAATCAGGGGCCAGTTACCATCATTCTCGATACTGAGGAACGAAACCAGAAAGCCTCACTCAGGTCAGAATAGCTTTTTTTTGATGTTCTTCAGGTATTCCAGGCTTTTGTTTTCTGCCGGGTTTGCGCCTATTTTTTTTAGCTTTTCGGTCATCATTTCTTCGATTCTTTCAAAAGTTGCCTGATCGAGCAACATTCGCGTCGGTTTTATCGAATAGGTGAAGGCTATGTTCATGAGAAAATCCCGGTCGAATTCCTCCAGGCCTTTCTGAAGCCTGATATGCTCGAGAACCTCGAAATCGGTTTTGGAAAGATTAAAAAATGGGTCTCGCTGTTCCTTTTTCTTCTTTACATCGTAGAGCAGCAGGCCGATGCAGAGCAGTAAAGCAGGCATCAGCAGGAGAAGAAAAGTTTCGGTAGCAGGGTTAGTGCCGCTGAAAAAGTCGTTCAGAGCTTTAAGAAACTCATGACCAGTGATTTTCATGCTTAAAGAACCTTATAGCTAAGGTCAGCAACCAGCTTTTTGATTTTCGCAGAAGAATCTTTCCGCAACATAGGCATATACTGAGATAGCATCTGCGGATTGATGCGGGCAATAGCCTTGACGGCATTGAACCGGATCATCTCGTTCCGGTCATTCAAATACGGGAACATGAAATTAAGAAAATTCGGGTCACCGATTTCTCCCATGGCCCAGAGACCGCTTGCCCGCATATTGGCATCACGATGTGTCAGCATTTTCTGAATTATGGGTACGATGTTGAAATTACCGATTTTTCTTATTCCTACCAGGGCGTTAGCACGGATACGGTTGTTGTTGTCTTCAAGAAATGGCAATAGAACCTGAATTGCCTGACGATCACCGAGGGTGGCGATCGCTTCGATGGTATTGGCTCGAACGCGCGGATCAGGGTCATTGAAAAAGCTGATCAGATGCTTTATCAAGTTGTTGTCACCGATTACGCCGAGAGTTTTGACTATGGCGGCGCGCACCAGTTTTGACGGGTCTTTCATCGCCGCGAGCAAAGCGTCTTTTCCTTTGTCATCGATTTGAATGTTTTCGAGCAGCAGTGCAGCCTGCAGTCTTGTCTGCGGATCGAGAGAGGAAAGATCCTGAATGACCTGATCTGTGAAGTTCTGGTCGATTTTTTGAATGACTTTACCCGCCAGTTTGCGGACTTCCGGGGTCAGGCGCGCAAAATTAGCTTTATAGCGCTCTTTGGTCAGAGTTGCAATTTCACCCAGTGCGAAGTTCCGCAACCTTTCTGAACTGCTGTTGATGAATCTGACCAGGTTTGGCGCCAATTGCGCCGGTGTCAGCATCTCCTTCAACAAATTCAGCGAAAATAAGACTACCGTTTCATCTGGGTCATGCAGAGCCTCTAACAAAAAGGCGTCAAGCTGCGGAAAATGTTGCTCATTCAGACATTTAAGAGAGGTCAGTCTGACCTGCGGTGCCGGATCTTTGGTAGATGCCTTCAACAGTTCAATAAGGCCGTTCATCTTGCATTCGCTGGCAAATTCCAGAGCAGCCAGGCGTACACCCGGATCGGAGTCTTTGAGAAACTTATCGATGGCGATATTGCGGTTTCTGGCTACCAGATTGCGTCTGAATGCTTCGCGGTCTTCCTGGTCAGAAAAACTGCTGATCAGTTTCAGAGCGATGCGCCAGAGGCTGTCGTCATTATTGCCTTGAACGGATGCCAGCATGAGTGAACCGAACGACGAATCAGTTTCGATGAGCCAGTTAAAGAGATTGAAAACTTCATCGAAGGGCCATTCTTTGAGGTAGAAATAGGTTTCATGGAAATTTTTCTGGAGAAGTTCTCTAATAAACGGTCTTATCAGGGCATGACGGTTTTGCGCCAGAGCGAAAAACAATCGACGGGCATTCTTTTTTTGTTCTTCAGGCAGATCACCGCGATCACGCATCAGATCGACGATGTTTTTTTCCCAGTTGTCATATAGCCCTGCCAGAACCATTTTGTTGGGCTCGCTGCGATCGTTCAGGCGTTCCCAGGTTTTTTTTATCAGGGTGGTCAGGGCCTGAAGAACCTGGTTTCGAATTTCAGATGAAGTATCTCTCAGTAATTCCAGGGCTTTTTCAAAACAGAAGGGATCGAGCTTCTTCAGCAACTCTGGCATAATGCGCAGGCGGAATCTGGTGTCGTGTACGTAGCAGACAAAGTCGAGAAGCTCTTCCTTGGCATCATCGAAACGTGATATCAGCACCTGTTCGCTTAGATTGTGCAGGCCATCGAATTGGCCGGTTCGAATCTGTTCGAGGAAATGAGGAATCAGGTCTTTAACTGAATAATCTAGGAGAATATGCGAAATCTTTTCTTTGCGGGCCTGAGATGCTTTGGGATAGAAGCCCAGATACAACGGAATGAAATCCGGGCGGTTGAATTTGATCAGGGTATCGAAATAAAAATCTTTCACCAGCAGGTCAGGTTGCTCAAAATTCGCCTTG
>CAZPCO010000452.1:2898-3220 GCA_964585025.1 uncultured bacterium
GTGAACATTTCCATTTCTTCCATGATCGCAACGATTTCAAAATACAACGAGGAATTACGATCCTGTGGGAGAGCCCTTAAAAGGGCTCCTAGAGCCTCTTCTCCGTAGTCTTCAGAGATGATCTGCTGGACTTTCTGCTTGATTCTGGGATCAGAATCATCGAGACAGGCGATCATGATATCCAGGCTTTCCTGGTTTTTCAAAGAGGCGATAGCCTGCAGTGCACTCTCGCGTAATCTGCTGTCCTTGCCTTTGAGAAGTGCTTTAAAAATTGGCAATGCTTCTTCGATCCCACGTTGACCCGCAACATCGATCAAAGGAA
>CAZPCO010000453.1:0-3217 GCA_964585025.1 uncultured bacterium
TCGAGTTCAGACGCCCTCTGCAACAACTGATCGATCGGCATATTGCTCTACACGCAATCCCCGCTGCATTCTGGCTGGAAATGGGAATTAAAAGACGCTGGTGAAAGCTTCCTGGACACAGTACATCATTTTGAATCGAATAGGCTTTCTTCTGCACATCAATAATCAACATAAATGGCTTTTCTTAAATTTATAGTTGCATATTGTAATTGCAGAATATATGCTTAGAATGAAAGCATAAAAGTGAGGTTTGCCATGAAAACCGTTACCATAAGAGGAATTGATGAAAAGCTGGACAAGATGATTAAAACTATGGCCGGAGAAGCCGGAATGAGCATTAATCAATGGCTTATTCTGGCTTTAAAAAAAGTTACCTGTCTTGATGGCAGCAAGGTTTTCAATGAGTATCACGACCTCGATTCACTTGCCGGCGGCTGGACAAAAGAAGAGATTCTTCAGTTCAAAAAGAACACCGGCATCTTTGAAGTCATAGACAAGGAAATCTGGGAGTGAGAAGAATCGCCATTGACACAAACGTTTATTCGGCTTTTAAAGAAAACGACCTGTCAGTAAAAAAACTCTTTCAGCAAGTTGACTGTATTGGCGTCGACATAGCAGTCATCGCTGAATTGTATTCTGGTTTTAAAATGGGCAACCGGGAAACCCAAAACAGAGAAGAACTGACCCTGTTTTTAAATTCACCAAGGGTCGCAATTCTTTATCACGATCTTGAAACTTCCGAGTTTTACGCCTTTATAGTGAACTCTCTCAAAAAAAAGGGAAAACCGATTCCCACCAATGATATATGGATTGCTGCGACTTCACTGAGGCATGGGCTTGCTCTCTGTTCTGTTGACAGACATTTTGAAGAAATTGACGGATTAATGCTTATTAAACCAGGCAGAACCTGAGCAAATAGACTGCAATTCCGCCGTTCCGGCTTGTTCATAACGCGAAATGAAATCCGATACGCTCGTCAGACTGCTTCAACAACATCGTCAGGCAAAAATCATCAGGTTCAACGAACAGAGTGTGCCCTGCTCCAAAGCCGGTAACCCTTCCCCAAAACTACATCCGGCAAATATTGCAGAAAATTGGCACAAAGCGCAATATCTCCAACACCCGGCTTGATATAAGAAAGTCACGATTACAGATGCTCTGGTAAAAATTGACTTTCTGATTTTTGAACAACGGCGACCTCATGCACTTATCTTCTGGTGTCAGCTGAATAAAACCTGGTTCAGCAATACCAGACTGGAGAGAAACATGAGGAAACACTTTTTAACCCGGGCTTTTGCCGTTCTATTGATCACCCTCGCGGCTACGACTGCAAGAGCAGAATTCAACCTTAACCCCGATGTCTCCGTTAAACTGATCCTGCTCGAAAAGCAACGTTCCGGCGATTCTAAAAGGCATTCGCGCATCAATTACAAGGTTGACGAAGATGTTACCGATAAAAACGGAATTATTCTGATCAGAAAGGGCACCCCGGCTTATGGCACCGTGCTTAATTCGCGCCGTGCCGGAATGCTTGGGCGGCGCGGCTCGCTCGATATTTCGGTAGACTATACAACGGCAGTCGATGGCCAGAAAGTCAACCTGCGTTCCAGCAAAGAAAAACTCGGCAGCGGCAACAAAGGCCTGATAACCGCCGGAGCACTGCTCGTTGCCTGGCCACTGGCTTTCTGCAAAGGCTCTAATGTAACGATCGATGCCGGCACAACTTTCGTTGCCTACGTTAACGACAGTATCGAGGTCAAAACACAAGACAACAGCCGGACGATGACCAATGATGCGACAGATCAGACCGCAATCGCAGACAAAATAATCGTCATGAAAAATGGCGACCGGGTCACCGGCAGTATAGTTTCGATGAATGATGGCATCTACAAAATCAGAAACACTCTTGGTGAATTGAACATCGCCGAAAAGGAGATCGAAAATATTCAGACCCTGGAATTGCAGGTTGAAGCCACTGCAACATCCAGCGCGGCCTGCAGATCAAGCGGCGATGAGCTGCAGAAACGCCTGGAGGCGCTGAGAAATAGAAAGCAAAAGGAGAAGAAATCGTGAAAAACTGCAACTTGCGTAATTTTTTTCTGTTGGTTCTACTCAACGCAGCGCTGCTCACTACAGCCTGCGGTGGCGGCGGAGGAGGTGGTGGGGGCGGTGTTACGGCGGCACAACCTTCTGGCACCGTTATTTCAAGCTCCTCAACTGCTAAAAATTTTATTGCCAGGCAAATCGCCGGCACCTATTCATCTCTTGACAGCTACGCCGGCGCATCGCTGAGAAACAGCCGGTCTGTCTTTTCCGGAGGCCTGAAGGCAACTGTGGTAACTGAACCCGCTGTAGGGCAGGTCAGGATAGCATACGATAAAGAAGATACCGTGAATCTGTGGGGGGTTAAATATACATATCATGCCGGATACCAGGATCTGATAGCCAGGGATGCTTCAGGCAACCCAACCGGTAACGAAAATCTGATCGACAGTCTTGAAATCAACAGTGTAGACATGGCTTGCCGCATAGATGACGGCGCCAGCCTGATGAATCTTATCTACAACGGGAAAATGCTTTTTTCGGGTCTGCTAGAAGCTACCACCATTACAGTCAGGGTTCAGAACCTGAACATGGCAGGCAACATAAACAACATCGACCAGATAAACTGGACGATCAATGGCAACGTCAGTGTCACCCAGAGCAGTTACCCATACCCTGTTAAAGGGTCTAATGAAAGCGGGACAATGATTTTCAACGGCCATACATACAGTTATTCAACCAACTATAACGGTTCAAACCTGGCCACAGTCATCTTTACCGGTGCCGAAACATTCAATCTGATTATCAATCTCGCAACAGGAGCTGTCGTAGAATCTTCCAGTTCCGCATCGGCAAACATTGTCGGCAGCTGGAAACTGATTGAAGAAAACCGCTTCGACGGCATGGCACCGGTCAAGCCCAATGCCTCCGGCAATGTTTCGCTGATTCATTTTTCCAGCGATGGCAGCGTCAAAATTGAAACCGTTGAAAGATACACGGACGCTTCACTCGATCACTGGCAAAGCTTCAATGTACCGCCAAAAGCGACCCATGGTTCATGGCAGCTGTCAGGCAGTCAGCTAAATCTGAAATCAGGCGAACTAACATCACTTCACAATGTGATATTTAACGGCAACGATCTGTTCACCCAGACCAATCAATACGGCGAAAAATT
>CAZPCO010000454.1:0-3209 GCA_964585025.1 uncultured bacterium
GTTTTGCAGGTGCCATAAGACATGACAAACAGGCGTCCGTCACGCTGAGCGGTTGCATGACCGGCCATCAGACCACCAACCCCGGCCGTTACGATCGGTACAAAAGCTGCAAAAAAGCCGCCGAGAAAACCACCAAAGGTGCCGCGGGCGACCAGATCCCAGTCGAGTTCCATTGAGGGCGATTCGTGCTGCTTAGGGATCATGCCGATGTTGAGAATGTTTGTAATCAGCCAGGGGATTGCATAGAGCCCGACAAAAACGGGAGTTATGCTTTGAAAGGCAAAATCCACCGGCACCATGGTTTTGGCCATGACGATGAAGCCAAGCAGGCCTGAAAGCACGAAAGTTGCCAGGCCGACGCCAAGAAATTTCCAGCCTTCGAGAAAGTTGGCCCAGCAACTCTCTGATTGGCTTATTCCCTTGGGCCATTCAGACAGCACCATGTAGGCAATAACTGCGCCGATGATCCAGAACATGTGCGGGCTGGTTATCGTCTTCAGACCCGGCAGAAACATCAGGAACAAAGGGGCCATGACTGCAAGAGCAATACACCCGGTAAGCGCGCCGACACCGGTAAGAATGACCGATTCGTAGCCGCGTCCTTTGGAAAGCCAATCGGCGCTGGGTAGAACATAATACGACATGCTTTCGTCACCCGGGCCGAAATAAGTTGCTGGCACAGTGTTGAGAATCGAATACCCGACAATCATCCCCGTACACAACGACACCAGCTGCATCGGAGCCATCGAGGCTTCGAATTTGAGAATAAGCAGCAGGAAGATACCGATGACGTTGTAGATGTGCAGGGCAGGAAGAAACGAAATCAGACCTGAAAACAGAACTCCGAGAGTGCAGAAGTAAAAGAGATCGAGATATTCAGGATGGAGAAGATGCTCTAAGAATGCCATCATCAGTTGCCTCCGGCTGCCGGAGATTCATTCGAACCAGCCGGGGCAGGGGAGACTGGCTGGTCGGTGCTGCTCTGCGGAATGGCAGGTGCGGCCTGGTCTGATGTGGCAGGAGCTGATGACTGACTGGCAGCAGTTGACTCGCTGGAGGTTTCTGCGTTTACGGATGCTGCCGGCGATTCTATTGACGAACTGCCGTTCTGATCAGGTGCTGCAGATTCTGAGTTGTTGGCCGGGGTCGTCTCTTCGGTTGAATTGGCGCTATTGCCAGTGACCGTGTCGGTTTTAACCCGCGACAACACCTTAAAATTGCCCTTCTTGAGAACTTTGATTTCGAGTTTGTCCTTGAAGGTTTCAACCTTGCCGTTGGCTTCGATTAGATCGCCCGGGTGAAGAGGTTCCTGACTGTCGAGACATTCGACTGGCACCCATACCGGAAAACCGGCTTCGCCGTTATCGATGTTGACGATAACACCGGTCGGGAATTTTTTGGTGCTGAGAACACTGCCGGTGATGTTCAGGAACTGGCCAATCATGCTGTTGTCAATCTTGTCGGGTTCAACGGTCTTAGCGGCTTCGGGGGCTGCGGCAGCGACGCGCTTGATGAAGGCAATGTGCTCGGGAGCGTTGAGCAGCAGACTGGCAGTATCCTTCTGAAACCTTACCTGACCTTCGATCGAGATAATGTCGCCCTTGTTGGGTACCAGGTTGCGGGCTTCGATTTCTTTGGCAACTTTGGCATAGGCTGATACCCTGAGAGTCTGCGGATTTTCAGCATCTCCCTGGGTCATGACGAAGCCGAGTGAACCCCATTTTGGGTGAACGCCATAGCTCTGGGTGACTTCACCCTGAATTCTGACGTGAGCAAAGTTGCTCAATGGGCCAAGGTCTGCAATCTTTACCTCGGGAGTTCTGACATGCCGGGCGAAGAAAAGCAGCATCAGCAGCCCAACAGTGGAAGTGAGTACCGAAATGATCTTGAATACTCGTATCGACAGGCGCTTTTGCGTAAGTGCCTGGCAATATGGGCAGCGGGTATAAATGCCGACAAATCGCCCGCAGCTCTGGCAATGAGTTTCCTGTTTGTAACGTTCTTCCGGGGTCTGGGTTGTAGTTTTTTCCTGTTCCATAATTCCTCGGTTATTTGGATTAGAAACCAGATTTAAGAACCTGAATCAACTGAAGAACCAGTTTTTCAGGATAATCGGGCGGTAACTGTTCGGGAAAAGCAAATACCATGGCGGTTGCGCCTGTATGGGCTATTTCGTAGTCGCTGCCGGCATCGACGGCTACTTTAACCGGGGGCTGTTCATTCGCAAGCCCCAGACTTACGGCATCAGCAATTCGTTTGCCACGACCACCGCGATGATAATGTCTGATGCTCATGGTTCCGGCAAGTTCACGTTTGAAAGAAATCAGCAGATCAAGTTTCTGTTGCAGATTTGCTTCCAGCACAGCCTGATATTCAGGATTCTGAATGTTTTCGGGTAGATTGAGACGCACAACTTCGGCCCCTGCAGTCATCAAAGGTTTGACCAGCTTGCGAACCAGATTGTCGAAACTGAGTGGGGCCATGATCGCGACTCTTTTGCCGAGCATGGTTTCCGCGATGGGAGCCAGTCTGATTTCAGGGAGAACAACAGGTTCGCCGGCGGTTCTGACCCAATGAGTGGCTTTCTCGTAGCCGAGCGGCGGTTGTATGTCGAGTTGTATGTTGCCATAAATCATCGGGTATTCGCAGAAGAAATATCCACCAGGCCCGGTCTGGGTTTGACCACTTTTTCCATATCTGATTCTGGCGTTCTGTATGGCATTGCCGCCGCTGGTCAGCAGGCGGCCAAGAATATAACGCTTGACTGGTGAATAAACGGGTATGTCATACCTCGCAATTACTTCATCATCAACCACGAGGCCGACCGCAACGTGGTCTTTCTCGCTGCCATCGAGGTTGAGAAACAAGGTGGTTTCGCCTTTTTCCGAGGTGCGGGCCGTTTCGATCCGCCCTTCACCATAATGCAGCGCGACGTCAGCGGCCCTGGAATTAAGACGGCCCTGGTCATCGCGCAGAATCACTCTTACCGGAAAGCGGCCTTTGAAGCCCTCGGCAATGAATGGAGCTACCGGTTGTACAGAACTGTTGGCAAAGGGGAGATTGACCTGGAGCTTAACACGTGTGCGTGCTGAGCACGAACCATCGGGAGAAGTGAAAGTCAGTTGCAGGTCATATTCGCCACTGGCCAGCGGTCGGTTGTTAAAAAGCCGGTATGAATGCCCGAATGATGGAAGACTGTCGAAACCGAA
>CAZPCO010000455.1:0-3205 GCA_964585025.1 uncultured bacterium
GATGCGGTCGAGCAGAGAAGTATTTTCGCTGTGAACCCAGAGTGAACCAAGGGTGCTGGTTCCGGCGGGCGGCTCAAGCTCGTAGGTCTCTTCAAGAGACAGTTTGCGAATTTCGCCGCTGTTCATTACGGTGATTTTGCCTTCTGCCTCAAGAGTTGCGAGGGTATCTTCGGAAATTGCCACTGAACTGGCACCGTTCTTCTTCAGGGCATCGAATAATTCCTTGAGTGACATGCCCTCTTCGCGGGCCAGCTGACGGATCTCTTCAAAATCGACGACCGTTTCGACAAAAACGTTCCGTTGTTCTGAAATGTGACGAAACACCAGGCGCCAGGCCGAAACGAAAACGCCGGGCACCATCAGCGGAATAACAACGAGCCAGAATACCGAAAGTCTTTTGAAAAAATTCATGGCTTCAGGCTTAATGCTCATCGGCGACAAATGACGCCATCATTATCGTCTGCTTACGAGCTTTGAGAATGATTCCACCTTCTGGAATCATCAATAGATGGTTATGCGGCAGATCAGTGCTGCCACTGATTTCACGTCCGGCAGTCAGATCGATGATCGCCAGACCAGCGGCAGCTTCAATACGAAGCTGACCCGATCTGACAACGAACATGGCACCAGTTTCAGGCTTCAATTCTGAATTTTCAGGCAGAACGACAGCCCGAAAGCGGAGAAAATGATCGATATAACTTTTCGACACCAGCGGATCGCCTGCTGTTCCCGGGTTCTGGCCCATAACCGCTGCTGCGGCCAGAACGAGGACAATAATGATAAAAGGCATGCGGGCACTATTTTTAATCAGCATCAGATAACTCCCGGGAAAAACGATGGGTTGAATCGTACCACAGCCCGCCATAAATGTAAATTCCTGCTGACCTGCCCAAAGCAATTCCGGGAGAACGGGAAAACCTTCATGGAGAGCCCAATATTGAAATGACAACCGGGCCTGAGTTTGCCCAGGAGCGATCCTGATCGCTTAAACTACTCTCAGCAAGCGGTGAAGCTGCGTCTTCGTCGGTTTTGATGACCTATTGAATCGAGGATTGCCGGCAAGCCCGGGAAATTCTTGTAAGTTTGCCCCGGGTGCATTACAATACGTTGCTACCCGCAATCTGGAGGAAAAGTATGCAGATCAACGAAATTGAAATAGCCGGTTCATCGATATCGCTCAAATGCTGGGGCATGAAGGTCACCGACATTAACGCCACCTTTGACATGATCATGAAAAAGGGCGATATGTTCAGCATCGACACCGAACTGCCGGGCTTTCACGATTGCGACTGCGAAGATTCGATCATCAGAGGTTTTTTTTCGGTAGTAAAGCCTTTTGAAATTGAACATCTCGTCGATGGCATAACCACGAAAACCCTTTTTAAGCGCATCGAAAGCTGTGAAGTCATCATCACCGAAAAACTGATGCTGACCTTCGGCAAACCAGGCCCGATGAAACTTCTCGGCACCGCTCTTTCGGCAATCACCGGTGAGCATGTCGATCTGATCGAATTTGAATTTCAGCATCTGAACCAGCTTCAGGAACGTATGACTCATCTCAAATCGATCGTAGTCACCAACCCGAAGGAAAAAGAGATTCATCGCGCCAGACTCGCAGGTCATATGGAAAGCTACACTGAATACAACATTGTCGATCCGCGCAATCACGGTATTGACAGCGTTGCAGGCCTCATCGACACTCCTCTTGGACCGATGACCATCACCGTGGCCAAGAATGGCAGCATCAGGCTTGCTGTAAAAAAGGGCCTGATCATGACCATCGAATGCCTTGAATGGATTATCTCTCTGATTACCAGCGATAAGGCACCGCAGCCGACCAAAGGGCCACAGTCAGTATTCTGACAGTGTCAGATAGTGGCTTCAGGCATCGCATCACGCGAGCGGGCCAGTTTTGAGTGGTAAATGAAAACGCGTGAACCGGCTATGATGCTGTCGCCATCTACCAGAACCCGGTGCCTGAATCTGGCCTGATTGACGCGCAGACATGCCTCGTCATCCTGGGCTTCGATAATGTGCAGGCCGTCTTTTTCACTGATCACAAAAAGATTTTCGGGGCCTTCTGCCAGAGTCAGGTCACATTCATCCGTCGAACCGGCAACGAATTCAGGGCCGTCGATGTAATATCGGAAAAATATCCAGCTCCCGACATACTCATCGAGCCAGCTTTCTTTGAGGCTTTCCCAGGCAAGAGCGAAGCCCGAACCAGCCATGCCGCCCAGCAGCAGGAAGGCAAGCAGGTAATGACTGCCACTGAGAAAAAAGCGGTCGACAAATGCGCCTGCAATGATCAGTGCCGGGGTCAAACCCATCAAACTGCGGCACATGATTCGGATACTGCCGTGCAGAATACCAAAACAGCCCGAAAGGCATACCGACAGACACAACCACCAGAAAAACCGCAAAACTCCGCCGGCAATCAGGGTATGAGAAAGAATAAAATCAGTGGCCATCGCGAAAATGACGCCACCGAGCATGGTTACCGATAAACCGATCGAGGTCGACGAAATCCAGCAGGCAGCAGCCTTCGAAAAGCGCCGTTCCATGACGATGACCGGCAGCGAGGTGACCAGACCGGCGAAGAGCCCGCAAAAAACGCCGGTTACCAGCAACCCGGTCTGAAAATTATCAACCAGATCCCATGGGTTGCCGTCAGGCGAAACCAGCCAGGTAACAAACCCGGCGAACAACCCGGAAAAGCAGACTTCAAAATAGAAAAGCCAGTTCAAGCAGGGATTCTCGACTGTGTGATATGACAAAACAACGGCAGGACAAGGCAAAACTCATCCTGCCGTCGATATTGTAGCAATTATTCTATGGTTTCTACAAGAGTAAGCTGGCTGACGAAATAAATGCCATAGCCCTCGACGATTTCATCGGGGGTGATATTGATGTTGCCGTCTTCGAGATAGCGTTTGCGGTCACGGATGATGTTGAGGAGATCGCGAGGATGAACGGCGCGCAGACCGCGCTTGTCGCGCTTATAGAGAGTGAGAATCTGGTCAATATTGGCGGGGTCGAAGGTCAAACCCAGCTTACTGCATGTCGATTTCCAGATGTCGGTGTATTCTGCGACATTTGGGTTTCGGACATTGATCTTATAGGGCAGACGGCGCAGAAACGCGTCATCGACGATTTTCATCGGATCGAGGTTGGTGCTGAAGAGAACGATTTCGTCGGTAGGCAC
>CAZPCO010000456.1:0-3201 GCA_964585025.1 uncultured bacterium
AACCCAACTTATGACCCATCCAGAAGCGCGGTTGTTGCAGACAACATCAAAGACATCAGTTTTCTGATCTCGAATGCAAATACCGTTAACGTCATCGCCAATTTTGCGACAGAAAACCGCGAATTTCAGACAATGTTCGAAGTTGGCCTGCAGAACACCGGAGAAATGGAATGAAGCAGAGTCGCAGAAATGGTATGACGCTGGTCGAGCTGCTGATCGGCTTTTTTATCATCGCTTCGGTGGCCGGCATCTTTTTTGTGACCATGCATCGTTTTCGCAAGGAAACCACCTTCAATTCAGAGAATTATCTTGCCTCTTCGCTGGTCGAAAAGGTTTTGGAACAGTGCTATCAGGAATCTGAGCTCAATCAGTATGGTATGACTGCCATCGGCCTTGCAGATGCAGATGGCAAGCCGTATAAAGTGTCAACCCAGATCGCAGACCGCGAAACAGTTTTTTTCATGAATCCTGATATCACCAGTGCCAGCACGCCAGAGCTTCATCACGTGGTCAAAGACAATTTCAACCTCGAAATCTCCGGTGAGAAAAAAAACGGCTATTACGAACTGACGGCCGGTTTCAAATGGAAAGCGGCTTCTGGCAAAGGTCAGGCATATTCGAGCACCAGAATTCTTTCTTACACTGGCGAGAAGGAAGTGCTGACCTCCTATTCGCTTTCTGATACGGCTGTCAGTGAACTTGTGGTCAAAGATGTTCTCTGTGCTCCGGGTTCGTCTATAGACGCCACTGTCAGCAGTGACGGCGCCCGCACCCTGCTGATGTCGGTCGGGCATATCTATTATTCGTGCAAATCCTGGCTGAATTCAGCAGAATTCAAGGAAAGAATGCAGAAGGCTGAGAGTCTCGAGGCTTCTTCCCAGGCCGGTTCTGATGATTATGTGAAATGCAGTCGTCTGTATTTCGAGCTGGCCCGCGATCTGCTGCACCTTATGCTCAGCCTTAAGCCGCACCTCAAGACGGCAGCTGACAATTATAATTTTTTTGCAAATATTCCGCTGCCGGGCAGGTTTATCACTGAAACGCGTCTGCTGAGGGGTGGGCAGTATTTCAGACAATTGCGCCGAATCTTCATCAACTGCATTCTCAAGGTCTCGCAACGCTATGAACAGCAGTTGCAGCACGCTGATTCAAAGAGAAGCCAGCGTCTGATGATCGGCAGGTTGTTCAACATCAATCGCATTCTGCATGTAAACCGGGAATTCAGCGAAGAAGTTTCCCCGGATGAAATTGTTGCACGCATCGATGCTTTTCTTGATGCTATGGAAAAGGCCTTCAGAGATAAAGATCCGACCATTTTCCGCATGGCCAGCCAGGAGCGCAGCCTTATTGCCCAGAACAAACTCAAGCAGAGCTATTTTACTCCCAGACTGGCTAATGAACTCTTCAAGGAAATTGACGAATACCTGAAAATTATCAACTGATGAGCTCCGGGATAGATTGCTGTAGACAATTGTTCCCTGGTTTCAATGCCATATTTTTTTTGCTGCTGCTCAAGCAGCAATAAATCAGGTGAAATCTGCGCTGAACATAATTGCTTACAATGTCTGACAATATGATTTTCAGACCAGACTGAGGTTATGATAGAATTGTGGTAGAACGGGGTAACCCGTGATCGCGAGAGGCGTGGATGGCTACTGACGGAACTGCCCTTACAAATAGTTGGCTGAAAATATTGATTTTGTTCTGTACAATATGCCTGTTTCCTCTGATTGCCTTTTCTGCGCCCGAAAACAAGTTCGGAATAACCCTGACCAATGAGGAAAAGGCCTGGCTTGAAAGCCACAAAAACCTGAAAATCGGCATAACTCCAGATTGGCCGCCATTCGAATTTCTTGACCAGAATGGCGATTACCAGGGCCTGTCAGCCGATTTCCTGCGTCTGGTAATGGCCCGCCTCAATATCAGGTTTGAAATTGTATCTGCAACTGAGCCCTGGGGAGTGGTTCTGCAGAAATTGCGTTCTCGGGAGCTTGATTGTGTTGCCGCGATTTTTATTTCTGCCGGCCGTCGGGAATTCGTGAATTTCACGTCTCCATATGTCGAGATTCCACATCTGGTAATTACCAGAGATGCCGGTGACTCCTTTACCAGCATGGAGCAGCTTAAAGGCAGAAAACTTGCGTACATGCGCAGTTGGGTCTGTCAGGAATATCTTGAAAGAGATTACCCTGACATCATTCTTTCTTTGAATGACAAAATTGAAGGGATGATTGGACAGGTGCTTCTCGGAAGTACCGATGCCGGCCTGATCGACCTTGCGTCTCTAGGGTATTATTCCAGACATCATAATCTCTCGGGGTTGAGGGTGGCGATGAAATCTCCCTACAGCCCCAGTCTTGCGTTCGGGTTTCCAAAAGATGACCTGGTTGGTGCCGCCCTTTTCGACAAGATCATGCAGGCAGCCGCGGATGAAGAAAAGCAGTCTATTGTTAACAGGTGGTTGCGCGAGCCTGACAGACCTTCTGAAATGAACGGAATGGTTCTGAGGTTGCTTGCTGGCCTGGCAGTGATTGCCTGCTTTGTTCTGGTCTGGAATTTTCAGTTGCGCCGCAGGGTTAACGAAAGAACTTGTGAACTGCAAAAAGAGATCGAGCAGAACCGAATTCAGGCGCTGGCTCTAAAAGAGAGCGAAGCGAAGATCCGGGCGTTTTTTGATCAGACTGCGCAGTTTATCGGGCTGTTATCGACAGATGGAACCCTGCTTACCGCAAACCTGTCTTCGCTCGAAATAATCAAGTCTTCACCAGAAATGGTTTTGAACAAACATTTCTGGGAAACCCCCTGGTGGACTCATTCAGCTGAAATGCAGTTAGAACTCAAGCGTGCGATAGAATCAGCGGCCAGAGGTGAAATGAGCAGGTTTGAGACTACCCATATAGACTATCTGGGCAAAACCCATAATATCGATTTTTCTCTGAAACCCTTCAGAGACCAATCCGGTCAGATTGCATATCTGATCGCGGAAGGGCGGGATATCACCAGGCAGCATGAGTCCCTGGAAGCATTGAAGGAAAGCGAAGAACGCTTCCGTCAGCTTTTCGAAAATTCTCCCGACCCATGCTGGCTTTTACTGGATGGTAAATTTCTTGAATGCAACCGGTCTGCCATGACTCTATTCGGTTTTGAATCAAAGGATTATTTTCTGGGAATGCATCCCTCGAAGGTTTCGCCGGAATTTCA
>CAZPCO010000457.1:0-3192 GCA_964585025.1 uncultured bacterium
GGCGATTTTCCCGCTACTGAAGGTTCTCGACAGCTCAGAAGACCGCAAACTCAGCACCTGCATCGCCGACAGCCTCCTGGCTATCGATGAATACCTTACCAGCGCCAACCCGCTTTCAGTAATTCTCAAAGAGGGCTATGCCTGGGCCCAGTTCTCTATTGCTCAGGCATTGGCAGCTCTCCAGGACGAACGTGCCTTCGGTCTGTTGATCAAAATCGCCCGAGAATCTCTTACCGACAAAGATCTGAAAAAACTCGCCGGCATTCCCGATCGGCGCATTCTCGAATGCAGCAGCGAAATTCTGCATCTGATCAGACTTAACGTTGCCCATCTCTTCGCAAAAGTCGGCAATGACAAAGCCATTCCGGTCATCATGAGTTATTTTGCCAGCGGTGACCAGCTGCAGCGCCAGTGGTGCGTCGAAGCTCTCGGCGGCATCAAAACCGAAGGCGCTCTCGACGCCCTCATCGATATTCTCAAAAAACCGGAATACAACATTCCTCTCGAACTCATTTCCCGCCAGCTGATTGCCAACCAGAGCCGCAAGCTTGTTGAAAAGCTCATCATGGGTGCATCTCACCCTGCAGAACCAGTCAGAGTATCCATTGCCACAGTGCTTGGTGACACCCGCGACCCGCGGGCCATCAGAACTCTCTCGAACCTGGTCAAGGATACCGCCGAAAAGGTTCGCTCTGCCGCTATCGAAGCGATCGGCAAAATCGGCACAACTGCAGCAGTACAGCCCGCTATTGAAGCTCTGCGCGACTCAATCGAAACCGTCCGGGCCAAAGCCGCCCAGGTTCTTGGAGAACTCAAAGACACAGCCGCCGTCGAATTCCTCGAAAAGGCCAGCAAAGATCCTTCAGAACTGGTGCGACGCCTCTCGATCAAATCGCTTTCTCAGATGGCTGATGCGAGGGTTCCCGACATCATCATCGCCGGTCTCAGCGACAAAACCGAATCGGTGCGCAGCATGGCCGTGGTGGTTCTCGGCGAACGACGCGACCGGGTCGCCCTGCCTCATCTGGTCAAATCTCTTGAAGACGCTGCGGAAAAAGTTCGCGAAGCAGCAGCTGAAGCCCTGGCACGGATCGGCGATCCGGCTTCCATCATGCCGATGCTTGCCAGACTCGATGATCCGTCACCGATCGTGCCGCTCGCCTGCAGTGAAGCAATCGTCAGCTTCGGCGAAAATTCCTACGAAGTGCTTATCGAAGCCCTCAAACACGCTGAAGAACGCATTCGCCGCCATGCGTGCGACATTCTCGTCAGAATTGGTGAAGGCAATCTCATCAATCGCCTGTTGCGCATCGCCCAGGATCGCAATAACTTCCTGCGCGAAAATGTAGCCCGCATTCTTGGCCGCATCGGTAACAGCAGTGTCGTTGAAACCCTTATGATGATGCTTGCCGATCGCAGCTCGGCCGTAAGAAAAACTGCTGCTGAAGCCCTGGGCAACCTCCGCGATATCCGCTGCCTCGTCGCATTGAAAAATACTACCCGCGACCAGAGCCGCGAAGTGCGCATGGCAGCCAACGTAGCCCTGCAGGAAATATTCAAGGCCCATAAACTTAACTGACATAACTACTGATCTTTGCGGGGCTGCCTCATACGAAGCAGCCCCGTCTTTTATCAGCCCATGACTTTAAACTCCATGCCAGACTGGCAATCACGCCCGGCTGCACCTGCAAATCGTCTCGAATATAGCTTCCTGACCGACCTCTTCATGCCTATTGCCGTTCATATCTTCTGCTACAGCCACGATGAAAGAACAGCAACAGGATCAGCATGCATCAATATCCGCGCAAATTTTCCGAAAAACTGCCCTTTCATAACAGTGCAACAATCAAAGCAAAGCATCTGGTGATTTTTTACCTGACAGGCAAAGAAAAATTTTTTGTTTCATGTGAAACAGAGGAAATTATCCCACCGATCGGTATTAATAGTTATGTAAACCAAGCAATAAATATTAGTTGCCTGTCACGCTTGTTAGCAATATGTTTAAGGTAGAATTACTTTCGGGGGGAGATAATTATGCAGGAAATTCTCATGCGCCCGATGTCGGTACTGCCCTGCTCCCGCCGGCTCACTTTTATCAGAGCCGAAGGGTGCCATCTGTTCGACGAAAACAACAGGCAGTATCTCGACACCTTCGCCGCTAATGGCAATGTCATAGCCGGTCACGCCACGACTTCCATCACTGAAGCCTATCGTGATCCTCCGTCTGATTCAGGCAAGCGCCTGACCAGCGAGCTTCAGCATCTTCTGCCTGGATATTTAGAGCACTTCCAGCTTTTCAAATCCGGAGTCGCCGCCCTGACATCCGCATGCAATCTTTCCCGGCAGTTTCGCAAAAAATCCTATATCATCGGCATCTCCGAAGACATCGTGCAAAATTCTTTTATGGTCGTCTCTTCTTCGGATGACGAAAACTTCACCCCACTCTTTTCGATCGACACCCATTTTGAACTTGTCAGTCACAATTTGAACCATCCACCGGTAACGGGCAAACGCCTTTCAGAACTTGGAAAATCCTGCCGGGGCGCCTGCCTGTGTTCTCTTGAAGCCTTTTTTGCCGATCTTTCCGACCAGACTGCTGCAATTATCATCGAACCTTCGATCGGAGTTGGTGGCTCAATCGAGCCATGCCGCAACTTTTTCGGCAAACTGGAAGAATTCTGCCGCTCGAATGGTATAGACCTGATAGCCAATGAGACTCAATGCGGTCTTGGCCGCACTGGCAGCCGCATGTTCGGCTTTCAACTGTTGAATATCCACCCTGATATTGTCTGTATCGGGCCGAGCCTTGCCAATGGCTACCCAATCGGCATCGCCGCCTTCGGCAGCCATTTTGGCGAACTGGTTGAACCGATCACCGCTTCCGCATGTTCGTCCTGTGCCGCTGCCGTTGCCACTCTTCATGAAATTGAGCACTATGATCTGTTACGCCGCTCCGAGCAGCTTGGTGAAGCTTTCAAAGATCTACTCCACCGCAAAATCGGCCAGCACAGGTCGGTGAAACAGATACGCGGCCTTGGCCTGATGCTTGAAATCGAGTTAGTGAATGGCGAAGCTGCGATGAATCTGCACAACCGGGCCAGCGACCTTGGTCTCATCACCGGCATTGGTAACGTCAGACCGAATGTCATCAGACTGACACCGCCGCTGATTATCACCGGGCGCATGGTCGAA
>CAZPCO010000458.1:0-3186 GCA_964585025.1 uncultured bacterium
TCGAAATGACTACCCCGGAAGGGATTTCTGCATTCTTCAGCATCATACCGCTGACCGGTGCGCCTGCCACCAGGTGGAATTTGCTGAAACGCAACTCGCCATTTCTCAATGCAAGCAGCGTCATTTCATTGACCAGAGCTGATTCATTTTCGATCGCTCTTGCAATGATACGGGTTGCCGAAACAGGCACATCGACACCCATGGTCGGGAAAATACTCTCGTGGGCAGGGTCATTCACACGCCCTATGGTGCGCCGGATGCCAAAGTGTTTCTTGGCAAGGCCACAACTGATCATGTTTTCTTTATCGGATCCGGTCACTGCGGCCAGGCAGTCGGCGCGATCAATGCCGGCATCAGCAAGAATCTTCGGCGAAGTTCCATCACCGTTTATTATCAGCCCATCGAACGACATGGCCAGCTGGCGGCATACATCGGCGGAAGAATCGATGACCGCAACATCGTGACCGGCACGGGAAAAAGTTTTACACAAATCAGAACCCACAGCACCAGCACCAACAATTACTATATACATGAATTATTCCTGGCAATAGCCAAAACAACCGATATTCAGAAAAAAATAGAATATCGGAAAATTACCAACAGACGGCAAATTGCCGTCGCAGGCTAATAAAGATAGGGGAAAAATCGATAAGACTAAAATACGGCAATGCCGTCTATGTGTCGAACATCCATCCGACTCCTTGCAACGCCTACGAGGTTAGCTGTCGGGTTCGGAGGGCAGTTCCCCCGTTTCCGGATACCTCCGGAAATTCACCCCGGTAGGACATGCGATTGCTCGCTCCTGTAAAAACAGGTTGGGTCCCCCGCTTTCCGTAATACGGAAACTCGGCGATTAACGCCAGACAAATACCATTTCTTAATGGCCATTGTCAAGCAACCCGGTGCCACAGGAGCATCATATCAGCAAAAACCATCATCATCAGCCGTTAAACCGATCCTGGAAAGGCGTAAAAAATCTTTTCTTCAGCACTTGTACCATGGCTGGCAATGTGATATTCTTGGCGGACCAAACCTTCCAGTTCAAAACGGAGCCCCTCAATTGCCAATAGCCGAGCTGATTTCACGCTACCTTGAAAGCATCGAAAAAGAGCGCCAGCTTTCACCGAACACGGTGCGGGGCTACCAGAACGATCTCGAGTTCTTTCTTGCCTGGCTGCAGAAGCAGGGAATCTGCAATGCTGCCGAGCTTGCGAACCTGTCGCATGCAAAAATCAGGGCTTTCTGGGCAGAACGGCGGGCAGGCGGCCTGGCGCCGCAAAGCATGCGCCGTGGCCAGTCAGCGCTGCGCGGACTGCTCAAATTTGGCATGCGGCACCACGAGCTGGCCAAAAACCCCGCGGAAAACATGGATTCTCCGAAAGTCCAGCGGGCACTGCCAAGAGCGTTGAGTCAGGAAGACGTCAGTCTGATGCTGAATGCACCAGACCTCAACACCCTTCTCGGTCTGCGCGACCGCGCCATTCTCGAAACCCTTTATGGCAGTGGCCTGCGTGTCTCGGAGCTTGCAGACATGGTCATGCAGGACATCGATTTCGACAACCGGATGGTCAGAGTTACCGGCAAGGGCAGCAAAGACCGGATCACGCCGTTGACTCCGGCCTCATGCGACGCAATCAGAGCCTGGTTCTGCGCCCGCAACGCCCAGATGCCAGAACAGAAGCAGGAACCCCACGTTTTCCTCAATCATCTGGGCACTCCGCTATCGACGCGCAGTATCGCCAGGGTCATCGAAAAATATGCGCGGCAGCTTTCCATGATGAACAACATCACCCCGCACCAATTCAGACACAGTTTCGCCACTCATCTGCTGAACAATGGTGCAGACATCAGAGCTGTCCAGGAAATGCTCGGACATGCCAGTCTTTCTACCACTCAGATTTATACCAGAATAAGCAAGGAAAAACTCATGCAGACATATCGTCTGAGCCACCCGCGATCAGGAGAAAAGCCATGACTTACCGAGGCACTACTATTCTTGCTGTGATTAGAGATGGCATCCTCGCCTTCGGTGGCGATGGTCAGGTAACGCTCGGCGAGCAGATTGTCAAAGCCCGCGCCCAGAAGATAAGGCGAATTGCAGGATACCCCATCATTGGTGGTTTTGCTGGAGCGACAGCCGACGCTTTTACTCTTTTTGAGCGCTTTGAAAGCAGGCTCGACTCGATGTCGGGCAATATGACAAAGGCAGCAGTAGAACTGGCCCGCGAATGGAGAATGGATAAAGCTCTCAGACAGCTGCAGGCAATGCTGCTGGTCGGCAACACCGACAAAATTCTCATTCTTTCCGGCCAGGGCGACGTTCTCGAGCCAGACGAAGCGATAGCAGCCATTGGATCTGGCGCACCGGCAGCACTAGCCGCCGCCAGAGCTCTGGTGCGGCATACCAGCCTTCCGGCCAGCGAAATTGTAAAAAATGCACTTTTGATCGCTGCAGAGCAATGCATCTATACCAATGATCAGATAGTCGTCGAGGTTTTACCAGCATGAGCAAAGTCATCATCCTCCCAGGCGCCGAACTGACTCCCCAGGAAACAGTAGCTGAGCTCGACAGATACGTGGTCGGGCAACACAAGGCCAAAAGAGCCGTGGCAATTGCTCTGCGTAACCGTTATAGACGAAAGCAGTTACACGATTCAATGCGAGAAGATATCAGACCCAAGAACCTTCTATTGATTGGGCCAACCGGAGTCGGCAAAACCGAAATCGCACGAAGAATCGCTGGCATTGCCGGCATTCCGTTCGTTAAAGTCGAAGCGACCAAGTTTACCGAAGTCGGTTATGTTGGCCGCGATGTCGATTCAATGGTTCGCGACCTCGTTGAAGTCAGCATGAATCTTCTCAGATCCCAGAAGCTTGCCGAGCTCGAACCAAAAGCCCGCGAAAAATCCATGGAAAAGCTTCTCGACATATTGCTTCCAGAGAGCAGAAGAAGTCACCCCCTCAGCGGGTTCGAAAATCACTCAGAAAAACCTGGCAAACTGTCGATAGGTATTGAAGAGACTGATGCAAACTTATCAGCCAGGGAAAAACTCTCTGAAGAACTCAAATCAGGCCGACTCGACGAAAAGGAGGTAGAAATCGAAGTGAACGAACAACAGACTCCCGTCGTAGAAGTTTTCTCCTCCCAGGGCGGTTTTGAGGAAATGGGCATCAACATGCAGAGCA
>CAZPCO010000459.1:0-3169 GCA_964585025.1 uncultured bacterium
TATTGAATGGGCTTATGACCAGCCATGCAGACCTGATGTGGGCTCGTGGTGGGCTTGCCTGGGCGATTCGCAAGCCTCTATATCCATTCAAATTCGGGGCGTACCATAATCCCAGAATCAGACCTGCTTTGCAGGTCGATCTGCGGCTGAATTCCTTTCGGGCGGCGCATGCAATCGGCAATGCCCGAAGCGATGACTTTGCTTCTCCAAACTTTTCCTACGGGAAATGGCTGTCGACTTCTGATTGGGAAACCCCATACTGTGAGTTCGCGCCGATGATTGTCAATGTTGAACCTGCCAACATCTGTAATGCAGGATGTTATGCCTGTGTCTACCCTCAGATGCAGCGCCAGCGGGTAATGATGACTCAGGACATTTTTTCGGCTCTTTTCGATGCTTTCAAGCCGGGGGACGATTGCCGCTGGATTTTTTCCGGAATGGGAGAGCCTTTGCTGAACCCGTTTCTGTCTGGCATGCTCAACTCGACTGCTGCATTCAGCAGCATGCTGATCACGTCTCTACAGAAGTTGCCGGGCGATGAATTTCCGCTGGCTGCCCTCGATCAAATTCGTATCAGTACCGATGGGCTGGCCGAAGAAGACTTTATGCAGAATCGGCCCGGTTGCAGCTGGAAAAATATCGAAGCATTTCTGAATCTGGCACGGGTTCGCAAGCGCGCCGACCCCGACAGATTTCCCGAGATTGGTATCAGTTGCGTGCGTCATGGCATGACCGAAGGGCAGATGCAGGCGTTCATCAATTACTGGAAACAGGTTGTCAAGCCGGTTTTTCGGGATAACTTTTTTCGCTGGCCTTTCGATCAGCAGCCGGAACAGGTACAATGGTATCAGATTCTTGGAGAAGCCGTATACGGTGGCGTTCGCAAGAAGACTTCCCGGGTCGATTTCAAGCCGGTACGTCGGCGGCCCTGTCGCAATGCTCTTCTTGGGGTAACGGTACTCAGCGATGGGCGGGTAACAATCTGTCCATATGATTTTGAAGGCAGATATGCCTTCGGAAATATCAAAAAAGCGCGTTTGCACGATATCTGGCTGTCGGAAGCGGCCAGATCTTTTCGGTCGATGCATCTGCAGGCAGTTCCGGAAATGGAACCCTGTGCCAGCTGCATCGACTGGTATCATCCAGTTTGATTCTGCTTAAGTTCACTGACAATGGGAGGAATAAATGGAACATCGTGTCTGTGTGCCCTGCAGCTCTGAAGTTGAGCCATTGAGCCGGGAAGCCTGCGAAACTTATCTTGTCGGTCTGCCAGAATGGCAGCTGGATGCAGAATGCCGGGAAATATCGCGAAAATTCTCCTTCAAAGATTTCGCCCAGGCGATGGACTTCGCTGTCAAGGTTGGACGTCTGGCTGAAGAGATGGGCCATCACCCGGTTCTGACCATCGGCTGGGGTTTTTGCCGCGTGAAATTCAAGACTGCCAAGATCAATGGCCTTCACAAGAATGATTTTGTCATGGCCGCACACGTTAACAAGATCTAAAACAAAACAGGCGCCGATAATCGGCGCCTGTTTTGTTTTAGAAAAGGTTATTTGCAATCGGCGTCGGTAGCAGTGGCGCCACAGGCTTTGTCACTGCAGCTGGCCTTAGCTTCGTCTTTGCCACAGGCTTTGTCGCTGCAGCTGGCCTTAGCTCCGTCTTTGCAGCAGCTTTTGTCGCCGCAGCTGGCTTTAGCTTCGTCTTTGCCGCAGGCTTTGTCGCCGCAGCTGGCTTTGGCTTGGTCTTTGCTGCAGGATTTGTCACCGCAGCTGGCTTTAGCCTCGTCTTTGCAGCAGCTTTTGTCGCTGCGGCAAGCTTTTGATTCGTTTTTGTCGCATGCCTTGTCAGCGCAGGCGTTTTTGGCTTCTTTATTGCATTTATCAGCGCATTTCCCAGCAGCTTTATGTTTGCCGCAGTGCATTTTTTTGCCCTTTTTGCAGCATTCTTTGCCAGCCATCTTGCTTTCATTTTTGCAGCCTTCAGCTGATTTTTCTTCGCAGCGTTCCATGCAGAGCTGTTTATCGCCACATTTGCCCTGTCTGGGACCACATTTATGATGGCCGCATTCCTTCTTGCCTTCTTCTTTGCAGCCATGGCAGCGATGATGCTTTCTTGCGTGCTTTTTGTATCTTGACCATGGCTTCTGGCAGGTTTTTTCGTCGGCCTGAGCCTTTTCGGGTGTTTCGATTTTCTGCTGCTGGTTTTGTGCAGCTTCTTCAAGATACTTCTGCCAGGCTGACTGCTTTTCAGCGAAGGTCTGGTTGAGCTGTTCGAGATTCTGCCGATCTTCGGCAGTCGGACTGGTTTTGGTAACCAGGCTCAGTATCTGCTGTCGCAAAGACTGCATCTGAGCGACATGGTCGAGCCATGCTTCGTTGCTCACGGCGGTGATATTCCCGGCAAAAGCCGGTATTGCAAACAAGAACCCAAGAAGAATAACCAGAAGTTTCTTCATACTTCCTCCAGATTTGAATTTAAGTGGTGCTATTTTAACGCAAACCGGCATGTTTTGCAAAATGCCGTTCACTTTCTATTGTTGCCGCCCTTGCGAAAGCTGGTAAAATGCATTTCGCCCTGGTTCAGTTCGATGGCATCAAGGTTCAGTTTGAATGGAAACTTGTCGAGATTGAGAACCGGATTGATCTGTTTGACTATCATGCCGACGAACGAGCGCGGCATCGTCATGCGGTTGACCTTCATTTTGCGGGCGTGAAACCAGATCTCACGCTGTTCTTTAACCGAGAGATCGCCGGTTGCCCAGAATTCGACCTTTACCAGTCCATATTTGGTTGACCCCGAAAGTTTCATGCTGCCTGAAGAAATTTCGATTCTCGGCCGGTCGACCTTTATCGATTTGCTTTTGGCTTCGAGAAACTTGTTGAGATCTGTCTCAAGAATACTGACGTCCATGTAGATGTTGCTCATCGAAACCGGGTCGATTTTTTCTTCGTTTAACAGTTTGGTAGTGTCGAGCTGAACATCCTCAAAGTCGATGTCGGCGCGGTTCAGGGTCAGGTTGTCGACGCTGCCGTCGATAGTGTGAACCATGACTTTTTTGAATCGGCCGTTTGCAGTGTCTTCAGCGCTGATAGGAGTTAGAGCGATGCTGAGAGAAGCAGGATTCTCAAGAACTTTGTTCATTGATGAGATGAGTTTCCGCTCGATAAT
>CAZPCO010000460.1:0-3163 GCA_964585025.1 uncultured bacterium
GTGCAGTGATTTGAAGTTGTCGGGGTTTCCGAGACCACGGCCACCCGCGACCAGAACCGAAGCATCTTCGATATTCTTCTTCTCTTCCTTCTGAACGACCTCTTCGAGTATCTCGACATTGAGATCAGCAGTTTCAACCTTGAACGGAAACCTGACAATTTCACCCTGTCTCGCGTTATCTGCTTCGAGTTTGCGCATGACACCTGGGCGAACGGTCGACATCTGCGGCCTGTGTTCAGAACAGATGATTGTGGCCATAATGTTGCCGCCAAATGCAGGTCGGGTCATCAGCAGATTGCGGCTGGCATCATCGATTGCCAGAGCCGTACAATCGGCGGTCAAGCCGGTCTTTACCCTTGCTGAGACTCTCGGAGCCAGGTCACGCCCGATAGTGGTCGCTCCGAAAAACACGATTCCGGGCTTTTCAGATTCGATTACGGCAGTGATGGCCCTGGTGAATGGCTCGGTCATATAGACGCCCAGATGCTTGTCTTCGACGAGAATGACACGATCAGCACCGTGCGCAATAAGCATTTTCGCATCTTCATCGCTCCGTCCGGCACCGACGAGAACTGCCGAGAGAGGCTCCTGCAAGGCATCTGCTATGTTACGGCCTGCTCCAAGAAGTTCAAGGGCAACTTTCTGAATTTCACCACGCCGCTGTTCAGCAAAAACCATGACACCACGATATTCGGAAATATTCATTGTTTAACTCCTGGCGCTCAGATGATGAATTTCTCTTTCAGACTTTCAACGATGATTTTTGCCCCATCGCGCGGATCTACTTCATAAACTTTGCCGGCTGAACGAGTTCCCTTGGTATAAGAAGATTTAACTCTGGTTGGCGAACCTTTCAGACCAATATTTGCCTGATCGATCTCGATATCGCTCAGGCCCCAGACCGTGACTTGACGTTTGAAGGTTTCATAAACCCCTGCCATCGACATGTATCTTGGCTGATTCATATCTTTCAAAGTGGTTATCAGGCAGGGAAACTTGACACGAATACGCTGCCAGCCATCTTCGAACTTGCGCTTGACCTCGATGCCCCGGTCGTTGGCCTTCAGCTCGCTGACGTAGCTCACATGCGGCACATGCAGATGCTCGGCAATCTGTGGTCCGACCTGGGCAGTGTCACCATCGATCGCCTGGCGGCCGCAGATGATCAAATCCCAGGTCAGCTTTTTGATGGCAGCTGCTATTGTGCTTGAAGTCGCCCAGGTATCGGCTCCGCCGAAGGCCCGGTCGGTCAACATGATTGCCTCGTCGGCTCCCATTGCCAGCGCTTCTCTGAGAGCAAGGTCAGCCTGAGGCGGCCCCATGGTCAATACAGTGACATGAGCGCCATGCTGTTCCTTGAGCACCAGGGCGGCTTCAAGACCGCTCTTGTCATCCGGATTGATTATGCTCGGAATTCCTTCTCTGATGAGAGTTCCGGTGGTCGGATTGATTTTCACTTCGGTGGTATCCGGAACCTGCTTGATGCAGACGATGATTCTCATTGTTTTCTCCTTCAGCCTATTTGAGCACGGAAGCAGAAATCACCATTTTCTGAACTTCCGATGTCCCTTCATAGATTTCGGTTATCTTGGCATCGCGCATCATGCGTTCTACCGGGTATTCACGGGTGTAGCCATAGCCACCATGCAGCTGTACCGCCATTGTGGTCACCGCCATTGCCGTTTCAGATGCGAAAAGCTTTGCCATGGCAGCTTCAACGCTGTAAGGCTGTTTCTTGTCTTTCAGACAGGCAGCACGGTAGACGAGAAGCCTGGCAGCATCGGTTCTTGCCTGCATGTCAGCAAGCTGAAACTGAGTGTTCTGGAAAGAGCTGATCGCCTTACCAAACTGTTTGCGCTCCTTGACGTATTTAACGGTTTCATCGATGGCGCCCTGAGCAATGCCGAGAGCCTGAGCCCCGATGCCGATCCGGCCGCCATCGAGGGTCTTCATGGCAAGACCGAAGCCACCACCTTCCTTGCCAAGCAGATTTGTTGCGGGTACCTCGACGTTTTCAAAAATCAATTCACAGGTTGATGAGCCACGTATTCCCATCTTTTCTTCCTTTTTCCCTATCGTGAAGCCGGGCATTCCCTTTTCGAGAATGAAGGCAGAGATGCCTCTGGTACCTTTGCTGCGGTCAGTCATGGCAAAAACGATGTAAATATCAGCATAGCCCGCATTGGTAATAAAGATTTTCGAACCGGTGAGAATGTATTTATCACCCTGCAAAACTGCGACGGTCTGCTGACCGGCAGCGTCAGTGCCGGCATTCGGTTCGGTCAGACCGAAAGCGCCAAGCTTGCGACCTGAGGCCAGATCTGGCAGGTATCTTCTTCTCTGCTCCTCACTGCCGAATTCGTAAATTGGTGCTGCACAGAGTGAAGTATGGGCAGATAGAATGACACCGGTAGTTCCGCATACTTTGGCAAGCGCTTCGACGGCCATGATATAACCCAGATTGTCGCCGCCGGCGCCACTGTATTCTTTCGGAAAAGGAATGCCCAGCATTCCGAAGCGGGCCATTTTTTCGACAGTGTTGACTGGAAACGTTTCTTTTTCATCGGTTTCGCGGGCAAACGGTCTGACTTCGCGTTCAGCAAAATCTTTTAAAGTGGTTGCGAGAAGCTGATGTTCCCGGCTGAGTTGGAAATCCATGTTTCTCTCCTTCTGGACAATCAAAGCCGTTATCTGATGAATGAATCAGATAACGAGTGCAAGATCTCTGACATTTCGTGCCTCTGGCCGCTGCTTTGCCTTCGGAACGACACAGGTACCTGTGGCTCTGCAGACAAGAACAGATTCTTTGAGAAAATCAGCGGCAGAATCACTGATGTCTTTGCGTGGCACCACCACTTTTCTGGCTTCAAAGCGCATTTTGCGCGAGGAATTGCCATAATGGGTGATTTCACCGACGGCTTCGATGTAATCACCGGCATAAACCGGAGAAATGAATTCGATTTTTTCGTAACCGGCAAACAGACCTTCGTCACCATCGCTGCGAATCAGCAGTTCAGTAGCCACATCACCGAACAGCTGCAGCATTTTTGCACCATCGACGAGTTCACCGCCGTAGTGGGCATCAGCCAGACTCATTCTCAAGCGTATCATTGCCCTGCTCATATCAATTCACCTTTGCGGTCTTTTCCTGACGTGGCACTTT
>CAZPCO010000461.1:0-3161 GCA_964585025.1 uncultured bacterium
AACCATGGGCCAGGAACTGGTTCAGGCCGTTGCTACCGCAGGTTGTGAAGTCATCCTCATCGACCATTCGGAAGAAAAGCTGAATACCGGTCTGAAAAAGGTTGAATCAGCCCTAGATGCGGAAATCGCCAGATGGGGTCTGACTTCAGGCGAAAAACGCGCCATCCTGAGTCGCATCAAAGGAAGCACCGACATTCGTGAATCGGCCAAAGGCTGGCTGGTAATCGAAACCCTCAAGGAAACCCTCGACGTTAAACGGCAGCTGTTCAAGGAACTTGACGCGACCTGCCGTCCTTCGACGATCATCGCTTCGAACTCGGCGACCATTTCCATCACCGAAATCGCCTCTGAATGCAAATACCCGGAACGCACCATTGCGATGCATTTCCAGAGCCCGATTCCAAAGGTTCCGCTCGTAGAAATATCCCGTGGTCTGAAAACAAACGAAGATACCTTTGAAGCTGCGGTCAGATTCGCCAAAATGATCAACAAAAATGTTGTCAGCGTCTATGACTGCCCCGGCTTCATCACTACCAGGATCATCCTCCCCATGATCAATCAGGCAGTTAAGGTTCTTGAAGAAGGCATTGCCTCGTGCGAACAGATCGATACAGCCATGAAGCTGGGTTTCGGCCTCAACGCAGGTCCGCTGACCCTTGCCGACAAAATCGGCATCGATACCGTGGTCTTCTATCTCGAAAACCTCTACGCTGAAACCTTCGACCAGAGCTATCTGCCCGCCAAACTCCTCAAAAAGCTGGTCAGAGCCGGTTATAAGGGTGTAAAAACCAGCAAAGGCTTTTATCGTTACGGGGCCGATGGCCTGCGCCTCTCAGAGAGCGGCCTCAAGGTCGAACAGCTTTCTCAGGCCGTCCATAAGTAACAGGGAGAAAAATAATGAAAGTACTAGTATTGAATTGCGGTTCATCATCGATCAAATATCAGCTTTTCGACATGACAACCACTTCAGTGATGGCCAAAGGCCTGGTTCAACGCGTTGGCATGGCAGGTTCAACCATCGACTACCGCAAAGGCGACGATGGCAAGAAAAAAGTCTTTGAATGCGATATTCTCGACCATAAAATCGGCATCCAGAAAATATTCGAACTGCTGACCGTGGGTGAAGACGCCGTTCTAAAAAGTCTCGAGGAACTCGGAGCCGTTGGCCATCGCGTCGTGCACGGCGGCGACAAATTTGCCCAAAGCGTTCTCGTTACCGAAGAAGTCAAAAAGGCGATTCGAGACTGCATCATCTTCGCACCCCTTCACAACCCACCCAACCTCAAGGGTATCGAAGCCGTCGAAGAAATTCTGCCCGGCATCAAACAGGTTACTGTTTTTGACACCGCCTTTCATCAGACCATGAAACCGGAAGCGTACATTTATGCACTGCCTTACATGTTCTACGAAAAGCATCGCATCAGACGTTACGGCTTTCATGGCACCAGCCACCGCTATGTAGCAGCCAGAGCCGCCAAACTTCTTGGCAAACCGCTCGAATCTCTGAAACTGATCACCGTTCACCTTGGCAACGGCGGTTCGGTATGCGCGATCGACAAAGGCAGATCGGTAGACACCTCGATGGGTCACACCCCGCTCGAAGGCCTGGCAATGGGTACCAGATGCGGCGATCTTGACCCGGCCCTGATCCTGCATATCATGAAAGAATACGAATTGACCATTTCGGAAATGGATAACCTGCTCAACAAGCATTCGGGAGTGCTCGGCATCAGCCAGATTTCAAGCGATCTGCGCGATCTCGAAGATGAGTGGCCGAAGAAAAGCGAACGGGCCAACCTCGCTCTCGACGTCTACTCACACCGGATCAAAAAATACATTGGCTCGTACATTGCCGTTCTGAACGGCTGCGATGCCATTGTCTGGACCGCCGGTGTCGGCGAAAACAGCCCGATTGTCAGAAGCATCGTTCACAAAGAAATGGACTGGCTGGGAGTCAAACTCGACCTCGCTAAAAACGAAGTAACCTGGAGAGGCGCTGAAGGCGAGATCACCACTCCTGACTCAAAGGTGAAAGTTCTGGTTATTCCGACCAATGAAGAACTCGTCATCGCCCAGGACACGATGGAATGTATTTCCAGGTGACAGACCACCCTTAACAGAAGCCCCCGCAGATTAGTGCGGGGGCTTTTCATTTCAGGCACATTCCAGGAAGTATTTACTTTCCAGTATCGGCAGAAGCCGGATCATGATCAGAAACACATCTGAACCCGACTGTAGTGCTGCGATAAAACGGTGAACGTCTGACATCGCGGGAAGCCGAGCGACAGGTCTTGGAATTGTCATCCCATGAACCGCCTCTGATAACAGGCTGACCAAATTTGCCCGTATAAAGCTGAGAATCGGCAGGGCGCGGCTCGTAAGCCGTTGCCGTCCACTCGGCAACATTACCGGCCATATCATGAACGCCAAACGGAGAAACGCCTTCCGGGTAACTGCCGACGTCGACTGGGTGATCACCGGTATTGCATCGATCTGTATAGAAGGTGCTGCCCCATGGATATTCTCTACCATCGCTGCCTCTGGCGGCGATTTCCCATTCGTCTTCAGTGGGAAGTCGTTTTCCGGCCCAATTTGCGTAGGCATAGGCATCATACCAGTCGACCAGCACGACCGGATTATCGGCCATCCCGCGCGGCGGCTGCCCACCGATCCAGCTGAATTTGAGAGCCCAGGCATAGGTGTGATATGGAGTATGGTCTTTATGGGCCGTTTCGGTGGCATGGCACCATTTATGCCCATATTTTTTCACATCTTCAAGAAACCGCTGATATTGAGCACAGGTTACTTCATTGCGGTCGATCCAGAAACCTTTGGTATCGATTTTTCGCACCGGCTTTTCATCATAGTTGCCACGATCGCTGCCAAGAGTATAACCACCGGCTTTGACTTCAACCATGTCATGATCGCGATTACCGGCAAGCGCAGCCATTTTGGCGCTGCGGATTTCTTCAGGGCTAAGCGGGCAAAGATCGAAATCGACGACAGTTCGATCCGGCGCCGGCAGACTGAATTTCATTTTGGCGGTTTTATAGCCGTCAGAAGCGACTTCAACCGCATATTCACCGCCTGGAAGCATCTGAATGCGGCTGTCACTGGCCAGAACCCCATTAACCTTCACCATTGCCCCGGCCGGAGTGATG
>CAZPCO010000462.1:0-3130 GCA_964585025.1 uncultured bacterium
AAGGTTCGATGGAATTCGCAGTCGGCAAAATCGGTAACTGTCTTGGCGAATTCTTCGCACCTATAGATGCGCACCCCACCAGAGTCAGACTGCCGGATATACCACTCAATTTCGTCGACCGCATCGTTCTCGTCGAAGGCGAAAAGGGGTCGCTCGGCAAAGGCCGTGTCGTTACCCAGCACGACGTTTACCCCGATGGCTGGTATCTCGATAATTTCTGCATGCCGACTGGCCTTGCAGTTGAAGCAGGCCAGGCCGACCTTTTCCTCTCCGGCTGGCTTGGTATCGACTTCAAAACCAAGGGCATCGCCAAATACCGCCTTCTCGATGCGGTGGTCACCTTTCACGGTCCCCTGCCCCGTCCCGGCGATACCATCAACTACGACATCCGTGTCGACCGGTTCATTCGCCAGGCCGATACTTACCTATTCTTCTTCGAATTCGACGGCAGCATCGATGGCAGGCATCTGATCACCATGCGCAAGGGCTGTGCCGGCTTCTTCACCGACCAGCAGCTTGCTGACGGCAAAGGCATCGTATTAACCGCCGAAGATGTTCAACCAGAACCAAAACCCAACCTGCCCGGGCGCGAATTTCTGCCTGTCATGCAGGTCGAATCCTTCGATGACCGGGCACTCGACGCCTTGAGAGCTGGCGACCTCGAAGCCGCTTTTGGCAGCCAGTTCACGGGCATAAACATCCTGCCGCAGACGATTCCTGCCGGAAAAATGGCCATGATCGACCGCATTACCGAAATCGACCCGACCGGCGGCCGCTTCGGTCTCGGAAGAATAAAAGCCGAAATCGACATTCCCCACAATGCCTGGTTCCTGACCCAGCATTTCTGTGACGATCAGGTCATGCCCGGAACCCTGATGTATGAATCATGCATGCAGTCATTGCGCGTCTTCCTGCTGCGCATGGGCTGGATCGCTCCTGCAGACAGCTGTGCCTTTGAACCGGTAATCGATATCCAGAGCCAGCTTCGCTGCCGGGGTCAGGTCATTCCTGGCGTCAAAAAGGCCCTGTATGATATTTCGATCAAAGAAATGGGCTACAACCCTGAGCCATACGTTCTGGCCGACGCTCTGATGTTTGCTGACGGCAACCGCATCGTTCAGGTTCTCAACATGAGTATACGCCTGAGCGGGGCCACCCGCGCCGACATCGAAACTTTCTGGCAGAGTCGCCGGGCCGGGGCACCAGCTCAGATTCCCGCTTATGCCGAGACGGCACCGGCCCTTCGACCGGCTGAAGCCGGCTCAGGGACCGAAACACAGCACCCTGAAATGCTGCCGGCTGTTTACACCGGCCAGCAGATCGTCGAATATGCCATCGGCAAACCTTCTCTATGCTTCGGCGATGCATTCAAAGTTTTCGACAACGAGCGATTCCTCGCCCGACTGCCGAACCCGCCTTTCCTTTTCGTCGACCGCATCACCATGGTCAATGCCGAATTCATGAAGATCAAAACCGGCGGAACCGTTCAGGGTCAGTTCGATATCAGACCCGATCACTGGTTCTTCCGGGCTAACCGCCAGAGCAGCATTCCGTTCTCGGTGATGCTCGAATTTCCTCTGCAGGTGTGCGGCTGGTATTCCTGCTACATGGGTTCAGCCATGGCCAGCGATAAAGACCTGCATTACCGCAATCTCGACGGATCGGCGATCCTCTACGAAGATGTGAACCTCAACAGCGGCACTCTCACCGCTACGGTCAAATCAACGAAGGCAGCCAATTCTGCCGGCATGCTGATTCAGTCCTTCGACCTTCTGGTCACGCAGGGCGACCGCAAAATCTACGAAGGGTCGACAACCTTCGGCTTCTTCTCGAAGGGAGCGCTTGCCGACCAGGTAGGTCTGCGCGGCGTGCAGCCTTACGAACCGGCTGCAGCTGAAACAGCCCGTCAGGTGGCCTTCCCCATCACCAGAGTCGCACCCATGACGCCTGATGACCCGACACCCGTAACTCTTGACGCGATGGCGCTTCCAGGCAGCTGCTATATGATGCTCGACCGCATCGAGCTGTTCATTCCAGACGGCGGGCCTGCAGGGCTCGGCTTCGTTCGCGGCACCAAAGAAGTCAACCCGTCTGAATGGTTCTTTAAGGCACATTTCTACCAGGATCCTGTTATTCCCGGTTCACTGGGCCTTGAATCATTCATTCAGCTGATGAAAGTCGCCGCCATTCACCGCTGGGGAAAAGAGCTGTCCGGCCGTGCCTGCCATTTCCAGCCAATGGCCACCGGCCTGCGCCACACCTGGTCTTACCGCGGCCAGGTAATTCCGAAAGATCGCATGGTTACAGTCGACTGCTGCATCACCCGCATCGATGACAGCGATCATCTGCTGATTGCCGATGGCTTTCTCAAGGTAGACGGGCGTATAATCTACAGCATGAAAGATTTTTCTCTCAGAGTTGTAATTGACCGATGAGTCTGTTATGCTTCCTCGACCAGTAAAATTATGAAATTCACCCGGGTATTCTTAGAAGCGATCGGCTACGAACTGCCTCAGCACATTGTTACTTCGACCTGGATCGAAGAACAGCTGACACCGCTGTACCGAAAACTCTATCTGCATCCCGGCCAGCTCGAAGCTCTTACCGGCATACGCGAACGACGCTGGTGGGGACCGGGGCATGTGAATGCCGTAGAAGCAGCCAAGGCCGCCAAAAAAGCACTTGCCGAAACCGACGTACCGCCCGAAGATATCGGAGCGGTCATTTATGGCGGTGTCTGCCGCGACAACTACGAACCGGCAACTGCCTGCCATGTGGCCGCCGAACTGAAGGTAAAAGCCAGCACCGTCATTCATGACGTTTCCAATGCCTGCCTGGGCGCAATGACAGGTATTGTCGACGTTGCCAACCGCATCGAACTCGGGCAGATCAAAGCCGGAGTTGTGGTGGCCTGCGAAACTGCCCGTGATATCACCGAAATAATGATCCAGAGAATGCTCGATGAGGGCACGATGGAATTCTTCAAACAGGCTCTGGCAACCATGACCGGCGGTTCCGGAGCAGTAGGCATTGTTCTCAGCGATGGCTCTTATGGCACACGCCGGCCGCAGCTGAAGGGCGGAATAACGATGGGTGCCCCCGAGCATCATCGCATGTGCCGCTGGGGAGC
>CAZPCO010000463.1:0-3129 GCA_964585025.1 uncultured bacterium
GGAAAACCCATGATCGCTCACGTCAAAGGGCATTATGTCTGCATTACCGGTATAGATGATTCAGGCAATATCTATTATAATGACCCGGGCAGAAGTCAGGTTAAACAGCAGAAATCGTTTGCCGACTTTTCCGCCTGGTGGACTGGCGGTGGCTCGAAGCACGCCGTGATGACCCTGCAATAAAGATCAGAGGAAAGAAACATGAGAATTTTAACACTGCTTCTGTTAGTAATATTTGTTAATCCTGTATTTGCGGCTTCCTCGTCTGCTGAAACCGGCATTCGTGGGGTATTTGTCGCTGGCAGTTTTTGCTCTTTCGCCGCTGCTGACGATGGCAGCGTCTATCTGCTTGCTCGAAACCAGAAGTTGATCAGGCTGGCTGCCAATGGTGAACAGCAGAGCATCGCTCTGCCTCCCGCCGGAAGCAGTCCTGCAGAGTTCTGCGATCTGACGGCCATTGGGGGCAAACTATTTTTCTGCGGCTATCGCTACCCCGATATCTATGCCTTCGATCTGAAAAAGCCGCAACAGTTTTCGCTGCTGAAAACCGGCGCGAAAGCTGAAAATCTGTTGAACATCGCGAGAAAGGGCGAAGACCTCTGCGTGCGTGATGCCGATTTCAATCTCTATCATGTCACAAACGGCAAACCCGCGGTCAGACTGGATAAAGATGCTGCGCTTGAATCTGATGGCAGCGGCAGAACCATGATCGTCCCTCCGCCCGCACAAAATGGCCAGAATGTCACCTCTTCCGGTAAAGTTTACAAGGACGACGGTCGCCTTTTCTGGGTGGCTCCGGCCCCCGAGCCTCCGGCGCAGATAATGTCTATCGAATTTCTGGGAGCAGATAATGACGGCAGATCGATCTTTTCGGTCATCACCGCCAGTGGTGAACTTGATGCTGTCTATACTCTTTACGCAGTAAAGCGTGGTCAGACCGTTGCATCGCTTGTCATTCCCGGCCCTGCTGGTCTTGAAATGCAGCATTATTGTCGAATGGCTCCCGATGGCCGGGTGTTGCTGCTGCAGGCCGATGCAAATGGCAGAGAGGGCGTCTGGGTGAAGACCATCACTCTCAAAGATGGTGAATTTCTCGGTAAACCGGTTTCACAAGGCTGAAGGGCGGGCTGCCCTGACAATGCCTCTTACGCAAATCTAATCAATGGGGGAAATCATGCTGAAACCTTCGAGACGTCTGGCAATGCTGGCCATGTCTTTTGGCATTTTGACCGTATGCAACACGGCAGGTGCCGACACTCCGTTTTCTGAAAACAAAGTAAGCTTTTCTCAGGCTTCTTCTGTTGCAGTAGACCCATCGCAAGATGCAGCTGCAACCGATGACGGTTTCCCATGCCAGGGAAACGTGAACTGCCGTTGGCGCTTGAATATCCGAACCGGACCCTGGGGAAAAATCATCGATGGCTATGCCCCCGGAACCCGCGTTGAGGTTGTGGCCAGGGAGGGCGACTGGTACAAGATAAAGAAAGGTTCAGGCTTTGCCTATGTTCATATCTCTCTGATCGATGTTCCTGGTTCGCCGGCCACCAATGGCCCCAATAAGTCGCCTTATCTCGATACCGGCAAAAAAGAGAGCGGTAAGACCGAAAAGCCTCAAAAACAGACGCCAGACAAAAAATCCGGCGGCATAAATGGGCCGGAAATTCCAGATTGTTTGCTTAAAGGGCTTGCCGCTGCCAAAAAGACCCAATGGTTTACCACCAAAGACAAGTGTCTGCAGTTTGCCGGAACTGTAGCCGCCAGGGCCGGTGCGCATGTCAGCGCCGCCAATTCAATCTATCCGCACAATGCTTATAAACCCAATAAGTCTTTACGTGGCTCCAGAATCAGTTCCCTCGATGATGCAGCTCTCGCTGGAAAGCTCAAGCCGGGGATGCTTATTCATGTTAAGGCCGCCTATGACAAAGACCCTGCTTATAATCCGGTTGAAAATGCTCATCACTGGTTTGTTTATATGGGTACAAAGAACGGAACTCCCATGTTTGCAGATTGTCTGCGCGACGGACGCCTTCAGACAATTCAGGAAATCGACAGAAACATGAGTGCCGGCCGTATTCTCAAGGAAAAATACAAGCCCTACGGCAATATACGCCGTGTGTCGGCTATCTACGATCCATTTGCCGATCAAAGATAAATTTTCCGGGCTGAAAAAACAATGGCTGCCGGGCTATTCCCGGCAGCCATTGTGCTTGAGACCGATTCTCTTAGAAGATCATGTCTTCCATGGCTTCATCCAGCATGGCACTTGCTTCTGAATCGACAACGTCTTTCGAGAAGACTATTTCAGATATCAGCAGCTGGCGTGCTGTTTCAAAAAGAGCTTTGTCTTTTGTTCCGAGGGGTTTGATCATACTGCGTCGGCACAGAAGACGATAAACACGGGCAACTTGAATCAGGTCACCGCTTTGAATCTTTTCGAGATAATCGCGATAGCGCTGATGAAAGCTTTTGCTTTCTTCTTCTTCTTCTTCCGTAAAGGTTTCACTGAGTGAAGAAAAAATTTCATCGATGCTGGAATGATTGTTTATCGAGCGCAGTCCAACTTTTTCTGCCATGTCGATCGGAACCATGACCTGTCCAAGATCGCTGTAAGGAAAGTCGATTATATAGTAACTCAGCAGCCTCCCTCTCACCTGACGTTTGTCGATCTGTTTGAGAATCCCTGCACCGTGGATCGGGTGAACGATGGGAGCACCTACTTCGAAACTACTCATCTATGTTGACTCCTGAAAAATATTTGTTTGCCGTATCAGGTCGAAGGTCGATAGAAAAAGGCCCGTATAACCCTCCTGCGAGGGTTACCGTGGCCTGTTTGTCTCTATTGGTTTTTAACCAAAATTACTTGGCTTTCTTGGCAGCCGGAGCAGCAGCGGCCGGAGCAGCGGCAGCAGCGGCCGGAGCAGCAGCACCAGCAGCCGGAGCAGCACCCGGAGCAGCGGCAGTAGCAGTAGCGGCCGGAGTTTCGGTTTCGTCTTTGATCTGGGAGATCTGGCAGAGAGCGATCTTAGAGCTGGTGACGATCTTGAAATCACCTGCCTGGATGTCAGATACGTGCAGAGACTGACCCGCATCGAGGTTGTCGATGTTCAGCTTGATTACGTTAGGAATCTT
>CAZPCO010000464.1:0-640 GCA_964585025.1 uncultured bacterium
TGGACATCACCTACGACGACTTTATTCGAACTACCGAAGAACGTCATAAAAAGGTTGTCTGCCATGCCCTCAACGAGCTTTGGCAAAAGGGCGATATTTATGAAGCTGAATATAGTGGCTGGTATTGCACCCCGTGCGAGCGATTCTGGACCGAGAAGGAAGTACCGGAAAAATTATGCCCTGATTGTAAGCGTGCCATCCAGGAGATTTCTGAAAAGAACTATTTTTTCAAAATGTCCAAATATCAGCAACAGCTGATCGATCATATCAATGCCAATCCGGGTTTTATCAGACCGGAAAATCGCCGGAATGAAGTGCTCGGTTTTTTGCGGCAACCTCTCGGTGATCTGTGTATCAGCAGACCGAAAAGCCGCCTGTCATGGGGCATCGAGTTGCCCTTTGCCAAAGATTATGTGACCTATGTCTGGTTCGACGCCCTCACTAACTATATTTCTGCGGTTGGCTATCCATTCGACATGGAAAAATTCAACCGCACCTGGCCCGCATCCTGCCATTTGATCGGCAAAGACATTCTCACTACCCATGCCGTTTACTGGAGCACGATGCTGATGGCTCTGGGCCTCAAGCTGCCAGAGTGCATTTTTGCGCACGGCTGGTGGGTAACCGGAGAAGGCAAGAT
>CAZPCO010000464.1:650-3125 GCA_964585025.1 uncultured bacterium
GGCGCGGATGATTACATCACCAAACCATTCAACCCACGCGAACTGGTAGCCCGCTACGGCCTTGACCCGTTCCGATTCTATCTGTTCAGAGAAATGGTTTTCGGCATGGATGCGACCTATACCGAAGACAATTTCGTTCTGCGCTACAACGCCGATCTGGCCAACGACTACGGAAATCTCTGTCAGCGCATGCTGCCAATGCTTATCAAGAATCGCGAAGGTATTTTCCACAAAACAGCACCGATTCTGCCACAGAGCCGGGAAATAGCCGAAATGGCTGCTGCCATCAAAGCTGACTATATTAATGCCATGGAAAACTTTCTGTTTCACGATGCCCTTAAACGCATCTGGGATTTGATTCAACGCCTGAATAAATATGTTGATGAAACTGCACCCTGGAAGCTAGCCAAAGAACAGAATTTTTCCGTACTCGATGAAGTATTCTACACAATCGGAGAAGGCATACGCTTCGTTTCGCATCTGGTAGAGCCTTTCATGCCGCATCTCGCGCCTGAATTTCTCAAGCAGATCGGTTGCGAAAAAGAGAATATCAACATCAGCAATCTCGCATGGGGGCAATTAGCCGAAGGCACCAGGTGCACCGAACCGGCACCAATGTTCCCGCGTCTGGAAACCGAACGCATCCAGAACCTGAAAAAGGGTGGCAAAGCCGAACAGCCGGATACAGCCGGCAAGAACAAGGAAAAAAAGGCCCCCGCCGCTGCCGCACCTGTAAATGAAGAAGGGTTGGTTAGTTTTGACGATTTCCTCAAGACCGAACTGTGCATTGCCCGCATCGAAACCGCCGAAAAGGTTGAAAATGCCGACAAGCTCCTCAAGCTTACCGTCAATATCGGTGATGAAACCCGCACGTTGGTGGCGGGAATAGCTGCTTTCTATAAGCCCGAAGAACTGCCGGGTCGACAGGTGGTAATGGTAAAGAATCTCAAACCAGCCAAGATCCGCGGCATTCTTTCCCACGGAATGATTCTGGCAGCGGCTACCGAGGACGGAGGTCTCGCCCTTGTTTCTCCCGATAAGCCTGCAAAGACCGGTATCAGAGTCAAGTAATGTCAGCTCCCCTGTTAATCGACGTTCATGCGCATCTTCAGGATGAAAAATTCACTGAAGATCTGGCCGCAGTTGTAGAGAGAGCCAGAAGCGCCGGCGTTGAACGCATAATCAACGCCGGAACCAGTGTTGCCGATTCACGCCGGGCTCTCGCAGTTGCGCAGAAATTCCCCGGCTGTTTCAGTCTGGCAGGAATTCATCCGCACGACGCCTCAACATTCAATGAAACATCCATTGAAGATTTAAAAGCAATTGCAGTCGATCCGCATGTACTTGGAATCGGTGAAATCGGCCTGGACTTTCATTATGACTTTTCGCCGCGCGAAACGCAGCTGCATGTCTTCAGACAACTCTGGCAGCTAGCTGCCACTATGCAGTTGCCCGCGGTAATTCATGTCCGTGAAGCCTATGATGCTTTCTTTTCGGCCATCAGCGATCTGCCGGTGCCACCGCGGGTGCTTCTGCATTGTTTTTCCGGTGATATCGAAATCGCCCGCAGAGCCTCAGATCTCGGGTTTCATTTTTCGACCGGGGGGGCACTGACATATCCGAAATCAGATTTGACCAGAGATGTTTTCAGAATTCTTCCTGATGACCGCATTCACCTCGAAACTGACTGCCCATATCTTGCGCCCCAGTTCAAACGTGGCAAGCGTAATGAGCCGGCTTATATGACATCGACTCTCGAACAGCTGGCCCGCCTTCGCAAGCTGCCGGTAAACACCATGGCCGAAATTCTCAGGCGCAATGCCATCAATCTGTTTGGTACAAAGGCTGGATAACAAAACAATGGAAGCACAGAGACTTGAATACAAACGGAGCAGTACCAATGAAATCATTCTCGGCAACGAAATCGTCAAAGAAATAGTTTCAAGACTGCTTCGATTCAGGGTCGGCAGACACTGCGCCGTAGTAACCAACGACACGGTTGCCAAATGGTATCTGCAGCCAATTTTGTCGGAACTGCGTTCACGCGGCTTTACTGCTGCTGAAATAATCGTTCCGGAAGGCGAAAAAAACAAAAATTTCGATACCGCCCTGACCATCATGAAAAGTCTGTGCGAAGCTGGAATAGACAGAGACTGCCCTCTGATCGCTCTCGGAGGTGGAGTCATATGCGACCTGACCGGTTTTGTAGCCTCGATTTACAAACGCGGGTTGCCCCTGGTCCTGCTTCCGACATCTTTACTGGCCATGGTTGATGCATGTATAGGCGGTAAGAACGGCATCAATCTCGAACAGGGCAAAAATCTGGCCGGAACTTTTTATCAGCCATTCTTTACCGCCATCGACGTCAGCGTCCTGCGTACCCTCCCCCTGGGTCAGCTGTCCTACGGTCTCGTTGAAGCCATCAAACATGGAGCTATCGCCGATGCCGCTTATTATCGCTTCATTCTGAAAAAT
>CAZPCO010000465.1:0-3113 GCA_964585025.1 uncultured bacterium
TAACAATGTTCTTCAATGTTCATCGGTGGGAATTATCTCTATCCATTCTGTAAAGATAGAGATTTCGATTTTCCCGGAACTTCACCATCAGTGAGATAATCATGCTTGACTTTTTGCAGCAAAAATCGTTAAAAGAGTATTCTTAACAAGGTAATCTATGCAGGAAATTTTTAAAAAACTTGAGTTCAGGCCTTTCTCTTACGAAGAGGATCCGGAAGCAGTAGCAGACATGCATTGCTGCGCCGAGGTTCTCGAGGGGTCATGGTTCGATCGCAGCGATACCTGCAAAATGCACGCAAAAATAGTGGTGCGCAGTCCGGGTTCTTCATGGGTCCTCGCTTATGGGCAGGTTATCTTTGCTCATGCTGATCTGATCAAACTACCGTCCGGCGAAGCCTCAATTATCTGCTGGCGTATTCACGAGAATTATCGCCATCCGGCTGTTGCCCGCCGGCTTCTGGAAGGGCTGACCGGTGCCGCCCGCAAGCGCGAATGCTCGAGTCTGGTGATTTTTGCCGAAAACAGCAGAGTAGCTGAAGAACTTGAAATGCTGGGCATGAAACCGGATCGATCATATCGCTACGCCGACGCGACTGCTGTCGAGCAAGGAAAAGTTCTCAGATCTGAACGTGTGGTCATGCACCCGGATGAGATTACCGGCCTGAATCTGCACCCATTCATCGGTTCTCCGCTCCCTCCGGCATATATTATGCAGCGTGCCTATCTTGGCGCTGACTACGCGGTATTTCGCCACAGCAAGCCCGCAACCTTCGAAATTTATCATAAAGACAACACCTATTTCGCCTGCCATGATGGCAGAGAATGGTATGTATTTCGCAAAGGCGACTTCAAACCAGACAGGGAAATAATTGCTTCTGTCCTAAAAACTGCAGCCTCACTTCAACCTGGCCGTATTCTTCTCAGCGAAAAGGCATGTGAAGCTGCTGACCTAATTCCAATCAACGATGGAGTGTATCATGACTACTTCTCTGCGCTCTAGCTCCCGGAAACTGTCATATCTGCTGTTTCTTGCCGTGGTATTCTGCCTTTGCGGCATATCGGACGTTTATGCCCAGCGCAACATCTGCTATGAATGCAAAACCATAAACAAGGGTGACGCCACCAACTGCAAAAATTGCACTCTGGCACTCAACCTTTGCCTGGACTGCAACACCGAAAATCCAGCAGACAAAGATTACTGCATCAAATGCAATGCCTCTCTCGCCGAAATGCGCATTCTCGGCCGCATTGACCCCAAAACCCGCGAAGAACTCAAGCTTGGCCAGTCAGAACGCGCCAAGATCGAAAAGGAACTGATCAAAATTGGTTATCTGCTCGAAAAGAAACCAGAAGATCAAGAAAAGCTGCTCTATAAAAAGGCAATGCTGCTGCACCGCATGAATTTCTACTCAAGAGAAGCTGAAACCTGGCGCGAATTTTTGAAAAAATTTCCGGAAAGCCAGAAAAAATCGACCGCCAATGCTTACCTGTCTGTGGCACTGCGCAAATGGGGCTACCTTTTCTTCAGTCAGAAAAACAAAGAAGGCGCTGCTACTCTGTTCGCAGAAGCAACACAGGCCAATCCGATGAATTATGACGCCTGGAACTGGCTCGGCCGTGTAAAAATGGAAACCGGCAAGAACGATGAAGCCAAAGCCGCTTATCTGAAGAGCCTTGAAGCCAACCCGGGTGAAAAGACCGCAATCCATTTCCTAAAGCAGCTCAAGGCTGAAATCCCCGCTGAACTGCTGAAACCAAGAGCCGATGAGCAAAAATGATCCGTTGAAAGATCTGGCGGGCGAATTCCTCGCCCGGTTTTCGCCCGCCGTTCTCAAACAGGTAGACAGCCTGTTTGGCCAGCTCAAGTCAGTCAGTTCAAGCAAACTGGCTGTCAATTTCGGGCTGGCAATGCCGCCCGAAATGCGTCGTCGGGTGCTGGCCGCCATCGGACTCGAGGATGCGGCAGCCCCGCAGATAGCCAGCCGGCATCTTCCCTATCTTATGGTGATGAAGAACCTCGTCGAAAAATTCGGCGACACGATCACCAGCGTCGGAAAAGATGAAATCTCGGCGCAGATATGGCGCGAAGGCCGACGCCTGCGCCTCTTCGAAAACGAGATTCAGCAGCTCGTCGACTTTTTTCCAGCATGGCTGGCAGGCATTTCCCGGAAAAGAGTCGTCGAATTTTCTCCAGCACGCGTCGGCAGCGTTGACTCGACTGTCGATGGCCAGGAACATGCCAACGAGACGCTGTCTTTTAACGGAATTATCGGCCGTTCAGAAACAATGCGTTCGATGTTCGCCTGCCTTAAAAAGATCAGTGCCAGCAATCTTTCCATTTTGATTCAGGGTGAGAGCGGTACCGGCAAGGAACTGGTCGCACATGCCATCCACTCGCTTTCTGACCGCGCGTCTGAAAGTTTTATTCCGGTCAACTGCGGCGCTCTGCCTGACTCGATAATCGAGAGCGAACTGTTCGGTTACGAAAAAGGTGCTTTTACCGGTGCCGCAGCTCAAAAAATGGGTTATTTCGAGATCGCCCATCGAGGCACGATTTTTCTTGACGAAATAACCGAAACTTCTTTGAATACTCAGGTCAAACTGTTGCGCGTGCTTCAGGAAAAGCAGTTTTACCGGGTAGGCGGCACCAGACCGGTCGCCGCCGACTGCCGCATCATCGCTGCCACCAACCGTGATACTCTCGAAATGGCACGCACCGGCGCTTTTCGTCACGATCTTTTCTACCGCATCAACGAAATGACGATTTCGCTGCCGCCTCTGCGCGAACGCAAGGAAGATCTGCCGGCCCTCGTGGAACATTTTCTCAAAAGATTCGCCGGTCAGAACAATCGACCTCTGCCAGGCCTCAGCAGACAGACATGGAAAACTCTCAACAGCTACAACTGGCCCGGCAATATCCGCGAGCTTGAAAATGCTTTGAAACGCGCAGTTGTTCTCGCCGACGATGTTATCGAACCCTCGCATCTGCCTGCCAATATAACCCAGGCCGCGGTCAACAGCGACTTCAGCGCTGCAATGCCTGAAACAGGCTCTCTCGAAGATATGCTGAACTGCGCCGAACGCCAGATTCTTGCATCACAACTGCAGAAGCA
>CAZPCO010000466.1:0-3106 GCA_964585025.1 uncultured bacterium
GAAGGTTGGCACGGTCACGAAATCTTTCTGCAGGCAGCGAGGCAGGCATTTCCAAATAAATGATGCATTCCGAATCTTCGATCGAATTTATATCATTCGTCGACAGATCGTAGCCACCACGGGCAAATCTTTCCCGCAGCATGGCAAATGGCACCATACAATCATCGCGATTGATTACCCTGTCGGTAAGATTGAATATCCGGTTTCCCTGATTCCAGGAGGGTACGACCAGAGTTGCTTTTTTCATTTCGGTGCTACTGCTTCGATTATTTCTCTGACCCGGTTTCTGTACCCATGCATAGCTCTTGCCTTATTGCAGGCTTTCTTCGCCATCTCGCAACGCAGGCCTTCATTTTCAAGATAATATCTGACCAGCATGATAGCTTCGTCGATGTCTTTGTAACAGGCAATTTCGCGGCCAACATCAAAATAGTCTTCCATTCCCGGAAAATATTCGACAAGCTGAAAACCGCCATAATAAGGCACCTCGAAGGTTCGAGCCTTGATTCCACCCATAGTTTTTCGGATAAAAAAGTATCTCAGAAAATCGACTGGATGCGAAAAAAGGAAACGAATATCGTGACTGATACTATTCGAGAGATTCAGGCTGATTTTTGATTTCAGAAATACTTCTGCCATACGCTCCGGGCTCAGGGAGCCATTTTGCCAGCCCCGACCAAAACACTCGACCTTGAAGCCGCTCTTTTCAATTCTTTCAATGAACCATTTGCGATATCGGTTGAATTGACCGACAAAGGAAATGTCATACAAGTAGTCGCCGGGAACGTCCAAGGGAGGCCTCTCGTCATCTATGGCCGCCCATTGGCACAGAACTGCATTCTTCTGCCCGATAGCGCGGTATTTGGCCAGAGAAAACTTGTCGATGGTGACACACCAGGTGAAATGAGGCGCGTAATGCACCGAATAGTTGTCAAAACGCCACGTATCATCTCCAAACCAGCCGACCGTCAGATAGTTTGCCTTGAGTTCATCGAGAGTAGCCGTGGAATATTGATTGGTAAAGAGCGGAAAAAAGATCATGTCGGGCCTTGTTTCGGCTGCCGTTTTGATCAACAGTTGCTGCAAAGCAGGAGAAGGCTGTTTTTCGCGGAGAAAGGCATCATAATATAGCGGAACGACTTCGTGGCCCTCAGCTTTGAAAGCATTTTCAAAAGCACGGCCGATATAGTTTACGCCGTTTTTTTTGACGCCATAGTCAAATTCAATATCGCAGACCAGAATTCTCATCGCACTTCTCTTCGCCTTTCCCAGACTTACTTACCTGATCAGACAACTGGAAATGGTTTCCAGATCAGCCTTGGTAAGCTCGGGGTAATTGCCGCAATAGAAGCCGCAATCATGAATAAAATCAGAACCCGGAAGCGAATAACTCTTCTGAACGTATTTTTTGAAAAATGGCTGCTTGGCCATATTCCCTGCAATGATCGGTCTGATCTCAATGCCGGCTCCCGAAAACTGGTTCAGATAATGATCTCTAAGCTCAGGCGTTTTGCAGAGAATCGGCAGAGCAAAATTTGACAGCAGGCTGATATGTGAACGATTCAAAGGCACAAAATGTGAGTTTCTGTTGACATACTCAGCGATGTATTCATAGTTCTTCTGCCGGCCACGGATGTTTTCATCGAGAAACTGCATTTGATACAGCCCGAGAAAGCCGGTGATTTCAGTGGGTCTGATATTGAAGCCAAGCTCGTAAAATGAATATTTGGCTTCAAACTGTCCGCTGATACCGAACTTTGTTCGCCATTTCTGCTGCTGCACCGCGCTGAGGTTTCTATCCCAGCCATTGGCGCGACTGATCACAAGCATTTCAGCAAGATCCCGGTCGTCAGTGCAAACCATGCCGCCTTCGATCGTCGACATATGATGGGCAACAAAAAATGAAAAAGTCGAGGCAAGACCAAAATTGCCGGCTTTACCCTCTGGAAGCTCTGTTCCGAGTGATTCACAGTTATCTTCGAGCAGCAGAATTTTACGTTCGTCGCAGATGCTTCTGATTGCCTTCATATCGCCGGTAAAGCCTAGAGCATTGGTAATGAAAAATGCCTGCAAATCTTCTTGTTTCAGGGTTTCAAGAAGATTTTCTGACATGCAGTTCAAGGTTTCCGGTTTGCAGTCAACAGGAACTGGAACCATGCCAAGCTGAATTATCGGCATAGTATTGGTCGACCAGGTAACTGCCGAAAACCCGACCTTATCCCCATCCTTCAAACGACCCAGATTTTTCAAAGCCTGCAGCAAAAGCAGGTTAGCGCTCGCCCCACTGTTTACCAGAACTGCATGTTTGCGGCCCTGATAAGAGGCAAAAGCACTTTCAAATTCACTGCATTTTGCATCCATACTGAATTTTGGAACATGGCGGACAAATTCAGCAAGAGCTTCACGTGTTTCAGCTTCCATCAAAAAGGCATTTTTCATCAGTGGAATCATTTTAATGAGCTCCTGCCATCGTTACCGTTTCTGATTCTGCGGTATTCTGCAATAACCTGATCGATCCCTTTAGAAAGGCTTATTTCGGGTTTGAAGCCAAGTTCTGATATTCTTGAAACATCTAGGCACTTTCGCAGCATGCCATCTGGTTTTGAACTGTCCCAGTTGATTTTTCCTGAGAAACCGGTTTTTGCGGCGACCATCCCGGCCAATTCCTTTATGGTTACATCACTTCCTGAGCCAACATTTATTATATCAGGAGAGTTGTGTCTTTCCATCAGGAACAGAACTGCTCTGGCCAGATCATCAACATGAAGAAACTCGCGTCTTGCGATGCCTGTTCCCCAGAGAACTATTTCATCCTGCCCCTGCTCGACCGCTTCGACGAACCTTCTGACCAGGGCCGACAGCACATGCGAATTGTTCAGGTCGAATGAATCACCCGGCCCATATATATTGCATGGCATCGGGCAGACCGCCTGCAGACCATATTCTATGTTGTGATATTTCACCAGTTTCAAACCCGCAATTTTGGCCAGAGCATAGCCTTCATTGGTAGGTTCGAGCGGGCCGGTAAGCAGATACTCTTCTTTGATCGGCTGAGGGCATTCCCGCGGATAAATGCATGAGCTGCCCAGAAAACAGAGCTTTCTGA
>CAZPCO010000467.1:0-3099 GCA_964585025.1 uncultured bacterium
GTGGCTTATTGAAAGCATAAATATGCCAGTTTGTGTCGACACGTGGTGCGACTGGCTTGCCGCTGATGGTGATTTCAGGGGGCTGATCGGCATCGATCAAGGTTCCCTGACTTTCGACGGTTTTGCCGTCAATACTGATTTCACGGGCGTCGATGAGCCTTTCGATGGCTCTTCGCGAGCCGATTCCCCAGCTGGCGAGCAGTTTCTGGATCCTTACCAGCTGCATACTACCGAGTAATCCATGACTCTGCCGGCTGGAGAATCACTGTAACTGCCGCGGTTAAAAAAGGGTTCTCGAACACTCTGGGCTCTTTCGAGCATTGGAAAAAGCTGCGTAAAAATCAGTCCGCTTTTGAGCGTCTGCCCGAGAATAGTTACTTTGCTGGAAAAGTCTGTTTCCACAGCGGTCACAACTGCTGAATCGGCATTGAGCTCTGAGGTTTTCCATGGCAGCATGCCTGGAATTACCAGCTGCTGCAGCTTGCCGAAATATTGTGATGCAGAATTGCGGGCAGTGCCTGCACGCATGATAATTGCAGCTTTGCCATCCGGGCGACCGCTGATGCTTATCTGTGTCGGATACCATTCCTGACTTACCACCAGATTCAGCATGTTTTCGATCTGGTCAAATGAAGCGGACAGAGTGAATTCGTGATAGCCCTCGAGATCGCGAATTAGAACGGTGCCAAACTGAGGTTGCAGGGCGGTGATTACCGGATTTTCGTTTTGCCCGGATGCAATGACGCTTACAAACAGCAGCGCAAGAAGAAATGTGCCTGAAAAAAGCTTTCTGGTGGTGACCATGAAATTACCTCTCCTGTAAAAAATCCTGCCGGACCATGCCGAAGGTCAGCCTGCGGCAGGCAGTTCGACGGTTACCAGAGTGCTGGTGTCCGGGGTGCTTTTGATGGTAATGTCGCCGTTTAACTGTTTAACCAGCTTTTGGGCAACTGCGAGCCCAAGCCCGAGCGACTTTTTGCCTGTGGCTGAGAACGGCTGAAAAAGGTGACTCTGCTGTTCGACTGATATGCCTGAGCCGCTGTCAAAGATGATGAATTCAACGCGGTTGGTTGTTTTGGGCTTGATTCTTGTGACAACCTTGATTTCGCCACCCTTGGCCCCGAGGCCGATCAGAGCGTTGATAAAAAGATTCGAAGCAATGGTTGAAAAAGCTTCGGCATCGATTCTTACGTTCGGCAGGTTCTCAGGCAGATTTTTCGAAACCTTGAGGTTCTTGCCGATTTCTTTGTTACCCGAAAGCAGTCTGGCGGTAATTACATGGTTTTTCAACCCGGCGAAAATTTCTTTTTCGACCAGCTGGTTAAGCTGCTGGGTTCCGAGGTTGGGAGTAAATTCAGAAAAATGGCTGATGAGATTTCTGACGTTATGCTCCATCTTCTGACCCTGAGCCTGAATTATCGGCAGCACTTTGTCAGCCTGGTCGCTTTTAGCCGCCTGCGCCTTTATTGCTTCGAGTGGTGCCGCAAGATTACTTTTGAGGATTTCGCCGCTGATGGCGGCATGGGCAGCTGCGCCAGGCGCAGTACCTGAAACCCTGGCGAGAATGCTGTTAAATTCGTGCAGTTCTCGGGCCAGATCGCCGATATTCCCGCCGCCAGTGCCGGCCATGGTCGTAGTTGCGACTGCTTGTGCCGCAGCTGGTTTTGCCGATGCTGCCGCTGTTTTGGGTTTGCCGGCGATTCCGCCTTCTTCTTCCGATTGCCCGCCGGCGTCGATGGTCGTACCAAACACCTCTTCAACGCTGGTGCTACCAGTGAGTAACTTGTAAAGTGCCGATTCGCGCAACGAAAGCATGCCGTCGAGCAGTGCCTGTCGGCGCATGTCTTCGGTCGTTGCCCTGTTTTCGATGAGCTCACGGAACTTCTGGGTCATGCTGAGAACTTCGTATATCCCCTGGCGGCCTTTAAGACCGGTATTGTCACAGTCGGGGCATCCGGTGCCGCGTTTGAAAACCAGATTGTCGAGAGTGAAGCGGTCGTCGAGGTGCAATTTTCGCAGTAGTCGGTCATTGATGCCCAGTGACTGGATCAGATCCTTGTCTGGCTTGAATTCCTGGCCGCAGGTTTTGCACACTTTCTTGACCAGGCGCTGGGCCTGCACGATGCGCAGTGATGAAGACAGGCTGAATGGCTCGATGCCCATATTGAGAAGGCGGGCGACGGTAGCCGGAGCATCGTTGGTGTGCAGGGTAGAAATGACCAGATGCCCGGTCAGAGCTGCTTTGATGGCGATGCTCGCAGTTTCGAAGTCGCGGATTTCGCCGAGCATGATGACATCAGGGTCCTGGCGCAGGAATGAACGCAGGGCTGCGTTGAAATCGAGGCCGATATCAGCGTGGCATTGCACCTGGTTGATGCCCATCAGATTGTATTCGACCGGATCTTCGGCAGTCATGATATTTATCGAAGGATTGTTGAGCAGGAACAGAGAAGAATAGAGGGTTGTGGTTTTGCCTGAGCCGGTCGGGCCGGTGACCAGAACGATACCGTTCGGGCTTTCAACGCCTTCCATGTATTTTTCGAGCACGAAGGGTTCAAACCCAAGGTCTTTGAGATCAACTTTAAGATTGCCCTGGTCGCAGATGCGCATGACGACCTTTTCGCCCCAAACGCATGGAATACAGGAAACGCGCAGGTCGATCTTGCGGTTCTGCATGTTGAGTTTGATGCGCCCGTCCTGTGGCCGACGGGTTTCTGCAATATCGAGACTTGCCATAACCTTGATGCGGCTGATAACGCCGGCATGAGCAGCACGGGCCGGGGTCATAAAAACCTTCATGGTGCCGTCCTGGCGAAAGCGGATGCGCAGCTCGTTTTCATATATTTCGATGTGAATGTCGGAAACATTCAGCACTACGGCTTGTGTCAGGATCAGGTTGACCAGCTTGATGATCGGAGCGTCATTTTCATCCATACCGCTGAGTTCTGCAAGTTCGTCGGCCCCGGAGTTCTGCCCATTGGCACCACCGATGCCGTCTGCGAGCGCGTCGATATTTTCGCCATATAGATTGCCAAGTGCAGCAATGATCGAGAGTTCTGAGCTGACGACCGGTGAAACTCTCATGCCAGTCATCATTTC
>CAZPCO010000468.1:0-3077 GCA_964585025.1 uncultured bacterium
GAGTGAAAAGCCTTCTTTAGAGCTGTTTCTTCGTAATGCCATCAGCTTTTTTCTGCAGAATCAGTTTTGGTGCTGGTTTCGAGTTCGTGGAAAACGACGATTTCGAGTTGGCGCAGATGTCGACGCGAGAGTGATTCGACGGCGTAGGTGAAACCCCATGCGATCAGGGCCAGCATCAGCCCATAAACCGTGGTAAATAAAGCCTCATGAATGCCGCCGGCAAGATCGGCAGGAGTGACCATGCCAAGACGGGAAACCGTGTTGAAAACTTTGACCATGCCGGTTACGGTGCCGAGGAATCCCATTAAAGTGCTGATCTGCGCCAGAAAACGCATTGCCGGAACCTTTCTGGTCAGGCAGTCTTCCATGCGTGTGAAACATAGTTCTATCGATTCAAGCAATGAAAGCCCGGCCAGTCCATTTCTGGTTTTGGCCATTTCGATTGCCTTGCGTGCCCATCTGGGTGCCCCGGCACATGAGTATCGGTCTGACCAGAGAGTCCAGATCAACAACCAGACGGTTTGATAAATTCCAAGCCCGAAAATTAGAAGACCGACCAGAGTTAACGGGTACATAATCGGCCCGCCGGCTTGAAGAATGCTCAAAAAATCTGCCAACATTTATTTATCCTCAGTCGTCTTAAGTAGTTTTAAGTATACAACAAAGCACTGTGAAAGCAAATTGCATTTTTGTTGAATCCGGTTCTGATCGAGTTTAGATAACTGACTGCCAGAATCACGCAATCGCAGAAGATTCAACGCTGCGGATCCAGGTTAATGAAAATGAATTGAGCAGACGCTGGTGGACAGTTGAACCCTGTCTGGCAGGTCTGGAAATTGAACCGGACAGGTTTTGTTGCCCCGGGATCAGATATTCTGACAGGGTGTTCCGCTTGGGCAAGAGCCGTGGTTGCGCTCATATTGCAGAGTTACGTGCGCGATTCCATAATGCTGCTGCAGTTCCTGGCAGGCTCCTGCGATCACTTCATCGTCATTCTGGTGGTCTGGTTTAACCAGATGGGCGGTCAGAGCCGTTTCGGTGGTGCTCATTCCCCATATGTGCAGATCGTGAACTGCAATGACGCCGGGAAGGCTTTTCAGATAAGCACTGATTTTTTGCGGGTCGATTCCCTCGGGAACCGCATGCAATGCCAGGTTGACCGATTCGCGCAGCAGGCTCCAGGTGCCGAAGAGAATCACTGCTGCGATGACCAGGCTGACTACCGGGTCAATCCAGAGTCGGCCGGTGTACATAATCAGAATACCGGCAATCACGACGCCCGCAGACACGGCTGCATCAGCCGCCATGTGCAGAAATGCTCCTCTGATGTTAAGGTCGTTTTTGCGCCCGGACATAAACAATAGTGCTGTTGCCGTGTTGATAACGATGCCGACCAGTGCAACCCATATAATAGTTGTTCCTGTGACTTCGGCGGGGGCAGAAAAACGGCGTATTGCTTCCCAGGCGATTGCCCCGACTGCCACCAGCAGTATTACCGCATTGAACAAGGCAGCCAGAATCGATGAGCTGCGAAGCCCATAGGTGCGTCTTTCCGAAGGTGGGTGCTGCGAAAGATGACTGGCGCCCCATGCCAGCAGCAGGCCCAATACGTCGCTGAAGTTGTGACCGGAATCGGCGATCAGCGCCAGCGAACCTGCCAGATATCCATAAATTGCCTCTGCCGATGCAAACCCGACGTTCAGACTGACGCCAATGGCAAAAGCCCTGTTGTAATCGATCGGGCCATGGCAATGACCATGACCATGCACATGGCTGTGGTTGTGATCATTGTGGCTGTGCTCATCGTGTTCATGGTCGTGATCGTGCCCGTGATCATGGTCATGTGGCGGCATAAACAGAAGTTCCTCCGGCAGAAAATGGTTGGCTAGATATGGATTCTACCATAAAACCCTGCTGGAGCAACCCTGATCAGTCGGCTTCCGGGTATACTGCGTTCAAAGCGGCTTTTGCCTCTGCCAGTTCAGCCGCTGCCGCCCTGGTCGTTTCGGCATTCTGCCCCGCAGTTGCTTCGATATACTTTTTGTAAGCAGCATCTACGGCGGCCTGAAGTTTGTTCAGGTCTGCCGATGCTGAAGAGCAGACTGGCGAAGATGCGAAGTCTGCAAAATCTTCGGTTGCGGAAAATTCCTGCGCGGCGTTTGGATTTGCTGCCGAAATAGAGGCTCTGAGAGAGGAAATTTCCAGAAGTTCCTTCTGATATTCAGCTTCCAGTTCCTGATATTTCTTTTTGTCTGACTGGGTGAAAATAAGCCAGAATTTCCACCATGGGCGATTGTTATAGGCTTCAAGAGCCTTGTCGCGCTGAGCCTTGAGTGCTTCTGCCTCGATTTCAAGATAGGCAAGCTTTTGATCTGCATTCCCAGGATAACCGCTGACGTTTTTGCCGGCCAGAACCACTGCCTGTTTGAAAGTGAGGTTTTTGTTCAACAGGTTGATGCCAAAGTTGACGAATGCTTTGTTACGTTCGGTAGATACTTTGTCTTCTGCCAGGTCAAGCGCTTTATCACGGATAAGTGTTGATCTGGTAAGTTTAAGCACTCCACGTTCAAGCGTCTGAAAGCTTTTTGCCAGCAGAGAATTATCAAGAAAGTCTTTAATTCTGGCCCCTTTATTGATTGTTTTAAATCTGGTCAGGTCTTCGCTGGTTTTGGCCTGTTCAGAGATTCGCGTTTTAGCCAGGTCAGCTCCCTTGCCAGCTGCTGTGCCTGCGTCGAGATCTGAATACTCGGCCCGCATCTGAGTCAGTTTGTCAGGGTCTGAAGTGGCGAGATGATTTGCCAGACTCAGTTCAGTAAGAACCAGGGTTCTGTGGTTGAAGACTTCTTTTTTGAGTTTTTCGCGATCGTTGGCCAGTTCCTTGCCGGTAGCCTTGCTGTAAGCGGTTCTTACCTCGATGAGAGTATCTACGTCCATGAAGTTCAGGCTCTGATTTTTCAGGGAGGCTTTGTTGCGGTCATACATAATCAGATCGGCGCATAATTCGTTGGTGGTATGAACTGGTAATCCGGTTGGCAGGCCGGCAAACATTTTTTTGTTGTCGGCATAGCCGTTGGTGC
>CAZPCO010000469.1:0-3075 GCA_964585025.1 uncultured bacterium
ATCCCGACCAGCTTCTCCAGGGGACTTCAGACATCATTACGGTCGTCCCGGTTGATCTGACCGATGAAGCCCAGGCAGAGGCCTTTATATCCACTCCACCGAAGTGCTGGTGTTCGACTCCCGGGGTTGAAGGCGCCGACAAATTCAGATGGAAGAAGCTTCTGAACGGCAAAGACTGGCAGGCAGTTGAAACTAAAGCTGGCATCGGCCGGATAAGAGAAGTCGGCAATTTTGCCAGAGAAATTTCCGGGCGTATCATCAGCGTGAAACTGGTCGGCGAAACTGGTGAAAAGACAGTATTGAAAGAACTTCCGATCCGGCAGCTCTTTGGCGGCCTTCGCAGTTCGTTTTTCAAGGTTGTCTGGCAGCGCGACAAGCATGGCTTCATCGTCGGTGGCGAGTTTGAAGGGGCCGGATGGGGCCATGGTGTTGGCATGTGCCAGACCGGAGCACAAAGTATGGCTTTGGCCGGTCATGATTTTGCGGCAATTCTTCTGCATTATTTCCCTGGAGCCAAACTGATCGGACTGTACTAATAAAAGTATCAACACCTGCCGATATGCTCTGAAAGTTCAGAGAAAAGGAGAATCAGCGGTGAAAAAGTACTTATGGATGCTTGTCGCGACTGCAATAATGCTGTCGCCGATAGTGATTACCGGTTGCGGTGCAGATGATACCGAATCTGACGTCAAGGTCAGCCATAATACCATCGGGCCAGGCAATCTCGACGATTTCCCCAAATGAGATGCTGAAATGTCAAAGAACCCAGAAAAAAAATCAATTAAAGACGGTGCCAGGCTCGAAAGGGTGTTGCAAAACACCTTTGCAGCACTGGATCAGTTAACCGACCTGTTTAACGAAATTCGCCGCAGCTGATTTTTAACAACTTAGAAGACAGCCCGCTCAACGTGCGTCAGCACTGAGCGGGCTGTTTGTTTGCGCATTCCTGATTTTTTCGGTATAATTTACAAACAAAGTCGTAAGTTGAGGTGAGAAATGTACAACCTGAAGAGAATCTGTCTGCTGGCATTACTGGTCACAATGTTCATTCCTGCCATGGTTCAGGCAACCGTCGATGTACCTGACATTCAGATCAACGGCAGTCCTGATTTTACCGTCAGTGATTCAACTTATGGTCAGTTTGAAACCAGAATCATGGACATGGACAAAGCAGTCAACAACCTGATCGTTGCCGTAGATATGGAAAAGGCCGAAAAAGCCATGGTCAGATGTTACGCACGCTTCAAATATGCCAACACCGGCCGCTGGACCAGCTATCTGGCCTTCGATGCCGAATATCATTTCTCGGCAATCGATGCCGTAAATGCCTGTCAGCTGATGTTCATCGTCAGAGATCCTGCAAAAAGCAAGACTACCATCAGCCGCTTTTCAATTCAGGGCAATTACCTTGAAGAAAGTAAAATGCAGTATTTTATGCAGAAACCGGCACCATTTCAGGCAAAGATCACATGTGCCAAACCAGCAGTTGTCGAACGCGCCACCTGGGGTGCACGCCCCCCGAAGTCTTCCTATACTCCTCACACCCCTCAGCGCCTGATTGTTCATCACAGCTACCAGCCAGACCAGGCAAAATATAAGGGAGCTGCAACCATTCGCGGCATCCAGAACTATCACATGGATGACCCCAAAACCAGCTGGGCCGACATCGGTTATCACTTTCTGATCGGCCCCGACGGCGTAATTTATCAGGGCCGTCCCGAAGGCGTTGTTGGAGCCCATTGTTCACCCAATACCAATTCTGTTGGAATCTGTGTCATCGGAAACTATGACCCCAATTGCGACCAGCTGAACCCCCAGATCGAAACCTCTCTGCTCAACCTGCTTTCCTGGCTGGCATCCACCTATCGCATCGACCCGAACACCAGCCTTTTCGGCCATTGCGATTTTGCCACCAAGTCATGCCCGGGCGCCACAATATACCAGAAACTGCCGCAGTATAAAGCCCAGATTCTCAAAAACATCGGCGGCTGACAGCCTGTCATCCGACAAATCTTTTAGAAACAGCCCCCGCTCAGGCGGGGGCTGTTTCTGTATTTGGCCATTGCCAACGAACTATGCCAGGCTCAAAAGTTAAACTCTGAGGCCCAGTCGAAATCACCTGAAGATTCAACGTTCTTTGGCCAGTGCGAACACCAACCGGGCACAGCGGGTAACTCCACACGATCCAGACTCGGCGTGTATGGCTTGATGTCAAGAACAGGACTGCCGTCGTCAGCGTCGACATAGGCGAGGCCAATGATGCCGCTTTTCGCATCGATATGAGTGACATAAGCGCAAGACAAGGCGATAGGATTTGGCCGTTCAGGAGAGCGGGTTGCAAAGGTTCCGAGCACCGCGGGCCCCTTAACGTAGGGCTTGCTTTCAGTCAGTTTTGCACGAGCTGCTGCATTGTCACATCCGTCGAACCACCAGACAATCTGCAGGTAACCGAAGCCCTGCAATCCCTGCAGCGCGGTTCTGTATTCCGGAAATACCTCAAGGTAACAGCCTTTGTCGCCAGCGTGCAGAGTACCGATCTGCTTTACCGAATAATTCATATGCACCCTCCAAAAAAATGCTGATTCGTTCTCGTAATTCCAGTATACAAAGTGTTTTACACACTTCAAGCACCTATCTCACAATGCAATCAAACCCGGTCAGCTTAAAATCGGCAACACCACTATCTTTGGATTTTTTCTTCGGCTATCTATGGTCAACTTTCACATAGGCGTATTCACGGCTTTTTCGTTGAAAAATGCACCTGGAAGTGATAGCTTTTTTCTACGGGGAATGCATACACAGCGCAAAAACAATCGCCAGGTGAGAAAATGAATAAAGAAGAAATCAAGAAACTTGAAGCCACACTTTGGTACACAGCCGACACCCTGAGAGCAAACTCTAATTTAAAGTCTTCCGAATATTCAACTCCGGTGCTTGGTCTGATTTTTCTGAAGTTCGCCGACAACAAATACAGCCTGGTCGAAGACGAAATAAAAGGTGAATTCAACAAGCTCAAAGGCAGTCGCCGCGAGCGCAAAATAGAAGAAATCGCCCTCGAAAAATGCGGCTTTTATC
>CAZPCO010000470.1:0-3072 GCA_964585025.1 uncultured bacterium
ACTATTCATGGGTATTCAGCACATATATTCACCACAAGGTGAATATATAATGACATAAATCTGTCAACAGGAAATACATAATTTAAAACAAACTGTGCAGCGATAATTTCCTTATTATTCCTGTTTCAAAAGTTGCAATAATAGGGTAAGATAATTGGCTGACAGCCATGTTTAAACGCAAAAAAATCGGACAACTGCTGATCGAAGCAGGCCACGTTGGCGAAAAAGAACTGAATATTGCCCTTGCCGAGCAGAAGAAGCGCGGCAAACGCATCGGGCAGGTTCTAATCGAGCTGGGCTATCTTTCTGAAGACAAGCTGTTGCCTATACTTGGCAAACAGCTGAAAGTGCCGTTCGTAGATCTCAGCAAGGTCGAAATCAAACCGGAAGTCCTGAAAATGGTTCCGGAAAAGATCTGCCGCAAACACAACCTGGTGCCGATCAGTTTTGACGGCAAAAGTCTGATGATCGGCATGGCCGACCCCCTCGATGTCTTCATCATCGATGAAATTCAGTTCCAGAACAACTGCGAAGTCGTCAGGGCCATCTGTTCAGAAAACCAGATTGCCGACGCCACCGACCGCCTTTATGTAGCAGGCGCCATGGCCGATGCCCTGAATGCCATGTCCTCCGACGATGGTTCTGGTGGTGATGGGGCGGCTCTCGACGGGTTGAAAAAGGCCAGCGAAGAAACTCCAATCATCAAGCTTGTCAACCTTGTTCTGAACTCCGCGGTTCAAAAGGGCGCCTCCGATATTCATATCGAGCCGGATGAGGGCGAACTAAGGGTCAGATTGCGCATCGACGGCAACCTGATTATCTCGATGAACCTGCAACCCGAAGCTCTGCCTTCGGTTATGTCGAGAATCAAGATTTTGAGCGGCATGGATATTTCCGAGCGCCGCCTGCCCCAGGATGGACGTATTCAAATGACCATCATGGACAAACCAATCGACTTCCGCGTCAATACAATACCGACGGCGTGGGGAGAAAAAGCCTGTCTGCGAATTCTCGACAAGTCAAACGTCAACGTTCAGCTTGACCAGATGGGCTTTTCGGTGCCCAATTTCGACATGGTCAAGAAGGCCATCAATTCGCCGAACGGCATGGTTCTGGTTACCGGGCCGACCGGTTCCGGTAAAACCACTACTCTATATTCCTGTCTGAATGCCATCAAGGGGCCAGACATCAACATCTGCACCGTTGAAAACCCGGTTGAATACAAAATCAAGTTTATCAATCAGGTGCAGGTTCGCCCTGAAATCGAACTGAATTTTTCGACGGTTCTGCGCGCTTTTCTGCGCCAGGATCCTGACGTCATCATGCTTGGTGAGATCCGCGATGAAGAAACCGCCAGCATCGCGGTTGAAGCGGCCTTGACCGGCCATCTTGTTTTCGCGACCCTGCATACCAACGATGCTCCCAGCACCGCAATCCGTCTGGTCGATATGGGCGTCGAGCCCTTTCTTGTCTCGTCAGCGCTGCTCTGCATCGTTTCGCAGCGTCTTGGGCGTCGCGTCTGCAAATTCTGCAAGGATGTCGACACCATGATAACCCCCGAGACGATCGCCGACCTTGGGCTGCCCCCGGAAGCAGTAAACCAGACATATTACCGCGGCAAGGGATGTGAAAAGTGTGCCAAAACCGGTTATAAGGGCCGCGTGGGTATTCATGAAGTCATGTATACCCACGAAAACCTGCGCCGTATGATCATTCAGAAGGTCGGCCCCGATGACCTGAAAAATGAAGCAATCAAGCTGGGAATGAAAACCCTGAAGGATGACGCCGTTCTCAAATTCACCCAGGGGCTGACCACGCCCGAAGAAGTTTTTGCTCTGGCCCGGTCCGACTGATGTACTGGTAAAGTGAGGTTCAAATGCCAAAATACGAATGTGAAGTAAAAGATTCCAAGGGCGATATCATCAAGACGACCCTTGAAGCTCCCAACCTTCAGGAGCTGGCTAACAGACTTTCCGACAAAGGCTATTATCTGGTGAAAGCCAAGGAGGCCAAAGAAGGCGGTGGTTTTGGCTTTGGCGGCAGCGTTTCCAAGAAAGACATGATGGTTTTTACCGTTCAGCTCGCCACCCTGGTTGGAGCGGCAATTCCACTGGTTGAAGCAGTTGGCATTCTGGCCGACCAGACACAGAACATGTATTTCAAGGGCATTTTGAATACCATTGGTCGCGATCTGCAGTCTGGGCAGTCATTTTCGGTCTCAATCCGCAAGTTTCCGGCGGTTTTTGACAAGATTTACTGCAATATGGTCGAAGCCGGTGAAGCCGGCGGTATGCTCGATCAGGTTCTCAACCGCCTGGCAGCCTTTGCCGAAGCCGATGCCGAAATTCGCGGCAAAATCAAAGGCGCTCTGACGATGCCGGTAATTCAGCTGGTATTGGCGGTTCTCGGGGTTATTTTCCTTCTGGTGAAAATCTTCCCGAACTTTTCTTCTCTGTTCAAAAAAATGAAGGTCGAATTGCCCAAAATTACCGAAATCATGATGTTTGCATCCGACACGCTTCTGGAAAATTATGTCATGGTTGCCGGTGGGGCGGCGGCCATTATTGCCGCCTTCTACTTCGGCCTCAAAACTCATGTTGGCAAAGTCATCATGGCTCACATAACCCTGCGAGGACCGGTCATTGGCCCTCTGACCCAGAAAATCGCAGTCAGCCGCTTTGCGAGAACGTTCTGCTCGCTTCTTGGCGCCGGCGTTCCGATTTTGCAGGCTCTGCAGATCACCTCTTCGGTTATGGGCAACCCGTTGATGGAAGACATGATTTCCAACATGGCAATCGGGGTTCAACAGGGCAACACGCTTGCCAGCACCCTGGTGAAGGTCACCATCTTTCCACCGATGGTCAAAAAAATGATCGAAGTCGGTGAAAACACCGGGAACCTCGACGTCATGCTTACCAAAGCTGCTGACTTCTACGACCGCGAAGTAAAAGAGGCCCTTGAAGGTCTGACATCGGCAATCACACCGCTGCTGACCGTTGCCATGGGTATCATCATCGGTACCATCGCTCTGTCAGTTTTCATGCCCCTCTTCAAAATGACCCAGAGCATGAA
>CAZPCO010000471.1:0-3067 GCA_964585025.1 uncultured bacterium
GTATCATAAATAATCGGCAGATCCGAGCATTGTTTTGTTAAAGCCTCCAGATTGGCCGCGCGATGAAAATGCTCACCGATAATGCTGTAATCCAGACGGGTATCAGCACTCCCAACCGAACCTGCATAAAAGTTGCCATGGGCAAGGCCGACTCCGAAAGCATAGGTGAACAAACCTTCTGCAAGGCGCCTGCGGTTAAGCTCTCTTATGGCGTCATTCATTCTGATTGCAGCGGTAACTGCATTCATGGCCGCAACCTTGGGATCTTCCGCTTCGAATACGGCCTCTATTGCATCGCCGATGAATTTGTATATCCGCCCGCCACAGGCAGCGATCACGCTCGTCATGGCAGCGATATGATGGTTCAGCATGCTGGTGATCTGGTCAGTCGGCCAGGTCTCGCACAAAGTGGTGAAGCTTCTAATATCAGACACCAGAGCGATTCCTTCGAAAACCCTGCTGTCATCTGAATGATTCACAGCATCTCCACGGGTCAAAGCTTCGACAGCATGATCAGAAAGCAATGCCGACAGGCGCTTCCTTTCCTTGAGACCTTCGACCATCTGGGCAAAAGCACCTGTGAGCTTTCCAAGTTCATCTGACCTGGAAACATCGAAACTTACCGAATAATCACCCTCTGAAACCCTGTCAAGAGCCTGCTTCAACCCTGTGATCGGCTTCAAAAGAAATGCCGATGTGAACCAGGCACAGATCGCTGCAATCAGCAATGAACAGATAGTCAAAATCATGAAAAGCTTTTTTCGCCAGCTTTCATCGGCCCTTATCCGGTCATGTCCGGCTATCCCGGCAATAAGATACTCAGAAGAACCGCCATATGGCATGGCAACCATGGTAAAACCAGCAGAATGCTTGCGCACCGTGCCGCCTCTCGCAGCAGCAGTTTCAGCAGCATCGACGGCGCCACTGAATCCTTTGACCACCAGCTCGTCATTCTCATGCCGATAGAGAATCTTCAGACCCTGCGGGTTATTTCTGAAAGCGACAAACGAAAAGTCTGGGTAACTCTGTCTGAAACCATCTATGGAAATCCCGATCGACTTCTCGAACAAACGTCCGCCATCCCAGGCAACAAACAGCAAGGCATCGTTCTGCCCGGTTACTTTGACAAACTCATACATGATGGTGGCATTAACCTGACCTGAATACTGGCTGATATACTGGCTGCGCCGCCGCTCGATTTCGTTTCCGAGCGTGCTTCCTGAAAGCGAGCCAAATGCCTGAGCCCCGAATTTTTCCTCATCCGCTACTTTGAATTCGGGAAGCTGTGCCTGCGGATCGCTCTGCAAAATCTTCTTGCGCAGATTTTCGATGATCGGTGCCCTGTATACGGCAAATATATCACGTAACCGTCGCAGTGAAGAGGCTTCTTCGACAAACTCACGACCATTGCCTGCCGCATCGAGAAGATAAAAACCGATCAGCGGCAGGCGATCTTCGCCCTGTCTGAAAAAACTTAGAATTCGATCTCTGGCTGCATCTGCCCGAAATCCTTTCGCAGCAAGCGTGTCTGCGAGTGATTTATCTGAAAATGCCTGCAGACACGAATTTCTGTAATCCTCCTGAAAACGCATCTTGGTGCTTTCAACCTGCTTCAGACATGAATCAAGCTTGTCTGCAATCTGGTTCTGTTCAGATCTTGCCGTCTGATACTGATAAGCAATCCCCGCCGTGCTCAACAGACCCAGGGGAAAAGTCGTAGCCAGAAAATACAGAATCATGAACCGCAAAGTAAGGCCGGGTTCAAGCCAGCGGTTCAAAATCAGACCCCGAAGAGTCAGAAGAATCAGAATCGCGCCGGTGAAAAAATTCAATATTTTCAGCCAGAAGGGCAGCTCAGCTTGAACCGGCATGCGGGTTAGAAACAGGGTCAGATAATCTGTATCCTGGCCCATATGCGTATAAACCTTGTAATTGCCCAGCAATGCTGGCAGGGGGGGGCCATGCCTGAGCCATACAGCACGTGCAGCCCCGAGAGGGCGGACTTCATTTTTCAGCCAGCGGCGAAACAGTGGCGATCTGGCCAGTTCAGCCGAGCAAACCGGCAATGCCGACTTCCTGATTACCGGAATGAATCCGGCAAGGGCACTGCGCCGCCGTGAGCATTCTTTGACCGCCTGCTGCATGGCATAGATTTCTGCTTCTTCTTTGATTTCAGCCGTAACCAGATAACCCCAGGCACAATCGCCAATATTCTCGTGATAATCCCAGATGAACCAGTGCGGCAGATTGTCGTGCAGAATTGTCGTCGTTCGCCCTTTCTGGCTGTTGGCCAGAGCTTCGCTGCGTATGGTTTTGCCAAAATAGCTTTCTGCAAATTTATCACGCTGCTTTATGGTTGCCAAAGGCATGTCAATGCCCTTGTGCTGATCGACAAGATAATTGAAGACCATGCCCATGGCTCTTTTGCTCTCGACCTTGTCGCTGTGGGCAAAAAACAGCTCAAATCCCTGCGTTCCCTTCTTTTTCCTGAAAACATGCAGCTTATACTTTGAGAAAAATGGCTTAAATTGGCTCCGGCCCAATTCTTCAAACTGCTGCCCGATAACAGCATCGCTGCTTTGCATGCGCTCTGCAGCCTCGATCTGTCCGGTCAGCAATCCTGCCAGACGATTCATCCGATAAGCAGGAGTAGAACTGCTGGTCAGAGCTTCCAGTTCCTGCTGGGCGGTTTCGTCCTGCTCACGCTCTTTCCAGTGCAATTCTATATTGGCAAGAAAACTGAAGCCAATATTCAGCACCAGAATCGGAAGCAGCCACATTACGTACGGCATCAACTTCGGCCAGACGCTGTTCCGGTGTTTTCCCGCTCCCTGTTCTCTCATGGCAGAATGATAACACAACCCGGGCATGTTTTTCATTCAGTTCACGGGGCAACCGCAACCGGATGTGATATAATTTTCTAAATCGCACGGAGGTGGTTTCATGGTGGCAAATGCGCGGCGCACACATGATAGAAAGCAGTCTTACGCTGATTACCAGACGTGGCCTGACGACGAACGCTACGAGATAATCGATGGCATTGTTTACGCGATGAACGCTCCTCTGC
>CAZPCO010000472.1:0-3062 GCA_964585025.1 uncultured bacterium
GTCGAGATCCAGCATTGATCAAAACTGTGAGGAAAATACTGCAGAACGCGCTCGCGAAGTTCGAGCGCCGCTTTGTCAGAAAATGTCAGAGCCAGGATCTCTCTGAGACGAACGCCCTTATGAAGCAGATCGCCGATCAGAACAGAAATAGTGCGGGTCTTGCCCGTTCCAGGTCCGGCAACAATCAATGAAGGCCGGTTGAATTTTTTGATGATGGCCGACTGCTGCTCGTTGAGCTTTTTGAGGTCTTCAACCAGCGAAGCCGTTAATATCTGATTCATAGATTTCAAGTTTAACTCATACGGGCGCAGAATTTAATAAAAATGTGCATTGCTGCCACTGGATACTGAAGGAAGCGTTTGCCCGGCGCCAGTATTGCATTACCGGGCCATCTGGCATAAAATCCTGATCATCAGTAAAGAAAGTTGAGAACAATCATGGCCGCCAAAGATACCCGAATCATCGACATTCTTAAAGAATTGAGCGACATCCATTCTCCTACCGGTTATACCGAAAAGGTTCTCCACCATATCAGAAAAATGGTTGAAAAGGCGGGCCTGAAAACCCACTATAGCAACAAGGGCGCTCTTATAGTCACTAACCACCCCGCCCCCAGGATTGCGGTGGCAGGGCATATAGACACACTCGGTTTGATGGTTAAGGAAATCCGCAGCGATGGCCAACTCAACTTCACCAAGCTTGGCGGGCCAGTGCTGTCTGCATTCGAAGGCCGCACTGTGCGCATATTCACAGCAGGCAACAAGGTGTTCTCAGGCAGTCTGATCCTCAATAACCCAGCTGCACATGTCAACAACCGGGCTTGTGAAGAAGTGCGTACCGATCTGAACATGCATATCCGGCTCGATGCTGAGGTCAGCTGCGCCAACGACACTGCATCTCTCGGAATTCAGGTCGGCGATTTTGCCGCTTTTGACGCCGGGTTTGAATATACCGACACCGGCTTCGTCAAAAGCCACTTTCTCGACGACAAAGCCGGTTGCGCTGCCATGCTCGATGCCATGCTGACGCTTGGCAGTCGTGAACTGGCAAAAATTCCGGTGATGTTTTTCTTTTCAAACTTCGAAGAAGTTGGGCATGGCGCTGCTGCCGGAATTCCCGACACAGTCGAAGAACTGCTGGTCGTCGATATGGGAGTGGTTGGTTCCGGCGTCACCGGAAATGAACAGTGCGTCTCAATATGCGTTAAAGATTCAAGCGGTCCTTACGACTACAAAATGAGGCTGAAACTGGCAGCTCTGGCGGATAAAAAGAAGCTGCCATACAAACTTGACGTTTTTCCCTTCTACGGTTCAGACGGTTCGGCGGCTCTCCGCGCCGGGTATGACCTGCGGGTCGGCCTGATTGGCCCGGGAGTATCGGCTTCTCACGGCAACGAAAGAACGCATATCAAAGGGTTGCGTGCTACCCGCGATCTGATACTGGCTTTCCTGAAAAGCTGATACTGAAGCATTTCAACTTTTGCCAGGAGCGGGAAACCTGACAGACTGGGCCATAAAAAAGGGGGCTGCCTGACGGCAGCCCCCTTTTGCTGATCGCTCAGCCAGGTATCACTGATTCCTGATAGTCTTGTCGATGGTTCTGATGATCAGGTTCGAACCATAGACCGGCACGGAGGTCTTGTAAGTACGGGTCTTGGTTGCCGTTCCACCAATCTTTGGAGCATGCCATTTCCAGTCGCTCCATGGATTGGTCGGGTCGGACAATGCGCCGCCTGTGTAGTAGTCATAGTCGCGGGCATTGTCAGTGGCGACGATCTTGATCGGAATCGCCATCGGGAACTGCGCTTCGGCACCACGGAACACCGCAAGCGACTGACCGGTATAACTGGCGATGCCAGCTCCGGAATCACAGCTGCTGGTCCAGCCGGAGGTGATTGTTCTCGACTGCTCTACCCCGTCTCCGTCAAAGTAGTTGAAAGTCAGGGTTGCAGTGGCAATACCGGCGTTATCGCTGACACCGACCTGGAATTCAGCTTCTACGTTGTCTTCGACGAACCTTGGCGGCAGGAAAGAAGCGCCACTGTTGGCAACATTGTCGATCTGCTTGGTATAAGCATCGTCTTTGAACGGAGCGACGATCTTGTCACCCATCGACTTCAACGACTGGTAATAGTTCACTTTGCCGTTGATATAGCCATCAGGAGTTGCATCTGGTGTCCAGGCGGTGGTCAGGTCAGAGAAGTTTTCGTCGAACGTTGTTTTGGTAAGATTCTTGAAAGAATACTGGTAGTAGCTGTCGGGTTTGGCATTGGCGGCGCGTGCTGCTTTGAGCATGACCGGGAACCATGAAACAGTGTTGTCTTTCTTTTCGGTCATGACACCGTATGGGTTCGGGGGCATGTTGTCGCGCACGTGCAGAGCCAGATTGAGCTCTTTTTCGCTGAGTTTGTTGCCAGAAGAATCTGAAACTTCGATAAAGAACATATAAGGCTTGATGGTGTTAGTGCTCTTGATATAGTAGCCCGGAGTATTGTTGGCATATCCGGCCGGAATCTTGAGACTGTCGCCAGCGCCGATTCTGATCTGAGCAAGTGGAATCTTGTAATAGACCTTGGCGTAATAAGAAACGTTACCGTTCGCCTGGGTTTCACTGAAGGTCTGGGAGCTCTTCTGCAGGCGCTGATTGTTCTCAACGACGGTGCCACCGGCATTTTTCGTGTAATAGTGGCTGTAAAGAGAATCAAAATTCAGATCTGCACGCTTCTTAAGATATTTTCCGGCTGCATCACGACCTGAGCTTTCAAACGCCACCTTCACCTTGCGGTTGAACAGTTTTGCGAAGATTGGCTTGAGATTATAGCTGGCACTCGGTTTCTTTGCAGCGACCAAACCGGCAATAGTCGTCTTGGTAGTATCGTTGTGCGAGCGGTTCGAGTCATAAGTACTCTTGTTGGTAATACCAAGTTCCGCGTCGACGGCCTCCCAGGGGTTATTGTCAGAAATGGCCAGTTTTACTTCAGACGGGTTACCCATACCGGTCGGGCCTACGCCAGCAGTGATATTGCTGCCGGTTTCGCCGAACAGGTTATTCGGCTTGGTTTC
>CAZPCO010000473.1:0-3054 GCA_964585025.1 uncultured bacterium
TGAATGGAGAAGTTAGACGTGGAACTGCTTGACACAATGCTGATGACCCCGGGTCCTGTTCATCTTGATTCAGAAGTGCTGCTGGCCGGTGCCAGACCCCTGCGCCACCACCGCACCAATGATTTCGCACCTGTCTATAGAGAATGTGTCGACCTCCTCAAGAAATTTTTCGGAACCACCCAGCACCTTTATCTGACGACCTCATCAGGTACTGGTGGCATGGAAACGGCTATTGCCAACCTTTTCAACGAAGGCGAAACCGTATTAACAATTCAGACTGGCGTTTTTGGCGTGCGCTTCACTCAGATATGCGAGGCTTTCAGGCTCAAAACCGTAGCCTTGAAATGCGAAGACGGCAAAGCCGTCACCGTAGATCAGATCGATGAAGCCCTGAAAAAACACCCGGAAATTTCGGGTATCACCGTTACTTTCAACGAAACTTCAACCGGCATCTGCAACGATATCAAAGCAATCGGCAATTTTCTAAAAGACAAAGGCAAGATTCTTATTGTCGATGGTGTTTCGGGCCTGGGCGCTCTGCCATTCAAAATGGATGAATGGCATGTAGATGTAACTGTTTCGGCATCGCAGAAAGGCTTTCTCGCTCCCCCAGGAGTCGGGATGGTAGCTCTTTCTGAAAAAGCCTGGAAAAAGGTCGAAACCGTTAAATGCCATGGTTATTATTTCGATCTCAAGCTGTATAAACGCGATCAGGAACAGGCTATTCCGGCCTACCCATGGACACCTGCCATCAATGTGATGTTCGCCCTTCAGGAAGCTCTGCGCAAGATCGATCACATCGGGCTAGACAATTGCATTAAACATTACGGCAAGCTGGCCGGCGGTTTAAGAGCCGGTCTGAAAGCCCTCGGCATCAAACTTTTCACTGAAGAGAAAGCTACTTCCAATGTTCTTACCGTTTTTTATGTTCCAGAGGGAATCGCGCCCAAAGAAATCGTTGCCGAGATGCGCAGCCGCTACGGCATCCTGATCGCCGGCGGACAGGAACAGTTTGCCGCCACTCTGCTGCGAATAACCACGATCGGGGCTATCGGCGAACGTGATCTGCTCGGCACCATCGCCCTGCTCGAAATGATCCTGAAGAAAAAGGGTTATCTGAAGCAGGTTGGAGTCGGCGTCAACGCGATGATGGAATATTTTCTCAAGAACGAGTAAGCTGCCGGCAAAAGCGAGGTCGCTGCTGTGTCAGAACAACAAACAATCAGTATCAAAGAAGAAATACGGCCAATCAAGGCGGTAGGCGCTGAGCTGGGGTTGCTGCCGGAAGAGATTGAACCTTATGGCCGGCTGAAGGCTAAAATTGCTTTTTCTACCCGTCGCCGACTTCAGGGTAACCCTGATGGGCGGTTGATTCTCGTCACCGCTATGACTCCAACCCCTGCCGGTGAGGGCAAAACCACAACCTGCATCGGTCTGGCCGATACTTTCAGAGCCCTGGGTCGCAAAGCAATACTTTGTCTGCGCGAACCTTCGATGGGCCCGGTTTTCGGCGTTAAGGGCGGAGCGACCGGCGGCGGCAAAAGTCAGCTGGTGCCTATGGATGAAATCAACCTGCACTTCACGGGCGATATTCACGCGGTCACTTCGGCTCACAATCTGCTGACCGCGCTGGTGGCCAATCACATACAGCATGGCAACGAACTGCGCATCGATTCCAAATCGGCACCGTTCAAGCGGGTAATCGACATGAACGACCGGGCGCTGCGCAATATCGTAACCGGGCTCGGCGGTCCGGCGCATGGGGTTCCGCGCGAAACCGGTTTCGACATCACTGCAGCCTCAGAGGTTATGGCGGCTTTGTGTCTGTCTGATAATCTGGCTGATCTTAAACAGCGTCTCGGCAACATCATAATTGCCTTCAACCTTGACGGCAAGCCTGTTTTTGCGCGCGATCTCAAAGCACAGGGTGCCATGTGCGCTGTCTTAAAAGAAGCCATGAAGCCTAACCTTGTGCAAACCCGGTATTCTACACCGGTTTTCGTACATGGCGGGCCTTTCGCCAACATTGCCCACGGTTGCAACAGCATGGTCGCCACCAAGATGGCTCTAAAGCTTGCTGACGTGGTGATTACCGAGGCCGGTTTCGCTACCGAGCTCGGTGCCGAGAAATTCTTCGACATCAAATGCCGTTTCGGCGGCCTCAAACCGGCAGCAGCAGTTATTGTCGCAACTGTAAGAGCGCTCAAGATGCACGGGGGTATTCCAAAGTCACAGCTCGACGTCGAGAATATCGAAGCCCTGGCCAAGGGTTTTGAAAACCTGGTCAAGCACATCGAAAACGTCAGGCATTTTGGTGTACCATGTGTTGTCGCTGTTAACAAGTTCGGCACTGATACTGAAAAAGAATTGGCCTGGGTTGTCGAAGCGGTGCGCGCTAAAGGCGTTGCCGCAGTCGTTTCCGATATTTACGGTCAGGGGCCGGTCGGGGGCATCGAGCTGGCAACCGCAATCGAAGCTGCCATCGCCTCTCAGACCAACGAATTCGACTTTCTTTATCCGATCGAAATGCCACTCATCGAGAAAATCAATGTCATCGCCCGCTGTTGCTACGGCGCCAAGGGCGTGACGATTCTTAAAAAGGCCAAAGACGCTCTCGATCTGTTCGAAAAAATCGGTTTCCGCAAGGTGCCGGTCTGCATAGCCAAAACCCAGTCATCGCTGTCTGATCAGGCTAATCTGCTCGGCAGACCGCGTGACTTTGAAGTCATTATCCGCGAGGCGCGTCTGAGCGCCGGAGCAGGTTTTGTCGTCGCCATCGCCGGCGAAATCATGACCATGCCCGGATTGCCCAAAGAACCCTCTGCCCAGAACATCGACGTTGACGAAAACGGTAATATTACCGGGCTTTCGTAAATACAGCAAGGAGAGAATGATGAATAAGACCCCATTGTGTGCAGTTCATGAAAAGTCAGGAGCCAGGATGGTGGATTTTGCCGGCTGGTACATGCCGGTTCAGTATACTTCGATTATCGAAGAACACAACGCCGTTCGCACCAACAGCGGCCTGTTCGACCTGTTTCACATGGGCGAATT
>CAZPCO010000474.1:0-2036 GCA_964585025.1 uncultured bacterium
GTTTGCGCGGCTGCTCGAGGATACCGACCTTCTCGGCCGCCTCTGCCGCGACACAACTGACGCTGACCTGCTGAACTGGGTGCTGCCCAACCGGCCGCTGGCCCAGAAATGCGCGCGCTACATCAGGCGCCACAAGATCACCAACCGCGCCGCCCTGCTCGAAGAGGTCATGGACGCCGCCATCGACGATCAGGAACTGCGCAAGATCATTCTCTTCACCTGGATCGAGAAGAATCCGAAGACGATGGGCTTTTTGAGCGTGCCGGCCAACGCCGACAACATTGCGAAGCTCATTGACGGGCACTATGGCAAGCCGGTCAAAATCAGGCTGCTGGCGCGTATCGACCCGCGCAAAGGCGCTGAACGCATTTATCAGAAATATTTCGCCGAACACCCCGAACTCGAACTCGAGGAAAAAGCCGCCGAAGCCGCAACCCTGGCAATGCCGGACCTCGAAAAACGCCTGCAGGAAACCACCGAAATGGCAACGAAAGCGGTTAAGCGCAGCCGCGAACTCGAGAGTGCCAACGAGAAGATCAAGACCGACAACAAACAGCTGAAAAAGGACCTCGAAAGCCGCGACAAAGAGGTTTCCCACCTGGCCCGCAATCTCGAAGAAAACGCCCGCCAGCTCAAGGCCGCGAACGCCAGAATCGACGAACTCGAACGCCAGGCCACTGGCCTGCAGCGGCAGCTCGACTCTGCTGCCAGATCAGGCAAAGCCACTACCGGCAATCAGCCTCCGGCAGACGGCAGTCTTTCAGATACAAACCGTCTCGCCGAAGAACTTGCCACCCTTAAAGAAACCAGCGACAGTCGTCAGCAGCAGATCGACTCGCTGCAGAAAGCCCTGCAGAACCGTGACCGCTCGATTGCCCGCCTCGAAGAAGAGAAGGCCGAACTGCTCGAACGCCAGCGCCACAATGAAGACCAGCAGCGCTGCATCGAGAAACTGCAGGCATCGCTGAAAACCCTTGAAAGCGAACAGGCTGGCCCGCAGCAAATGCTTGCCGGCCAGCTGGCAACCAGAATCAAAGGTGCCGGCACATCTTCAGACTGGCTGTTCGTATCGGTCACCGGCCGGGCCATGCAGCTGCCTGCCTCTCTGGTAAAAGACTCAGGGGTTATCGTCGAAGAATTTTCCCTGCTTTACTGTGATGCCGATGAGCGCCCGCTCAGGCTCGTTTCGCTTGAAACTTCCGGCCGGCGCGAACTGCTCGGCTACGTAAAAGAAGAAGCTGGCAGCCTCTGGCTGGTTACCGACAGCGATGAGCGCCTGCCCGTCTGTGTCGATGGAAGTGCTTTCGTCGACAAGCCGGTGCGTGGCATCTGCCTTGGCGAAACCGACCAGCGCGAAGCCGGCGTCTATCATCTCGAAGCCCTCAAAACCGCCGAAGAAAAGAACTTTGCCGTATTCTCGGCCTCGCCAAAGCAGATCATGGCTTTTTTCGCCGCCGACCAGATCGATTTCGACGCTTTTTGCCACGAGCTTGGCAAAATGAAGGTCAGTTTCAGACATGACAAAGACCAGCACCTCAGGTTCAGCCGCGATTACCGCCAGATATTGACCGGGTTGCGCCCAAGTCTGCCGGTCGCCAGTTACTGCGCCACCCCGGCCTGCTCAGGGCGCGCCCGCAACGCGATCATGGCCCGTGCCTGCCGGCCCGGCCAGGCATGCACCTTCTGTGGCGGCTTTCCGACTGAAGAGGGCAGCGAAGACGTTTTTCAGTTCAATGGCCAGCAGGTGCTGATTTTCGGCGGCGACCGCATTGGCTCTGAATACGAACGGGTGCTGGCACGCCACAATCTGCTCGTCACCTGGCACAGCGGCTTCGACAATCTGCGCGAACTGCGTTCCGGCCTCGGCAAAACCGACGTGGTGGTCATCATCGTCAGGCAGATTTCGCACACCCTGCTGCGCGAGATCGTGCCACTCGCCGACAAAGAGGGCGTGCCCGTGCTGTATTGCAGCCGTCGTGGCACTGCCGGGGTGCTGGAGACGCTGATGTCCCACTTCCGTGCCACGAATAAGAAGA
>CAZPCO010000474.1:2046-3050 GCA_964585025.1 uncultured bacterium
AGATTTCGCACGGATGCAAGATCAGGGCAAGATCAGGGCAAGATCAGGAGATCAGGGGACACCTTTCAGGAGATCAGGGGACACCTTACTTAACTGGGTGGGTTAGAGGGACACCCTACTTAACAGGCAAAGTTTTAGTCCTGGGCGGTCCTGGCTTTTTGGGAGTCAGATCCCGCCCGGTAATAGCTTCAAGATTAGTTATAAATTCGGAACTGCCAAGCGGTCTTCCTGTTCTCTCATGCTTCTGAAGCATTTTTTGCGTGTCAGCTGAAATTGGAACCCCAAGGAAATCAGACCAGGAAGCAATCCTTTGCAAAAGCGGGAGTGTCTTCACCAGCATATCGTCTTTCCCGGTTAAATGTGCCTTTGCACTGCTGAAACAATAATCTTCAGGGTATTTGGCCAGGCCGGCCCGAACAGGATTCAGCTCTATATAGCGCGCTGCATGCAACAAGTGCGTATCGTCCATTGGGTATGATGCAAATCGCCCTTGCCAAAGATGCCCACGCCATTCTTCCCGGAAATTAACCATTCTGCTGTAGCGGCGATGAGCTTCTGAAATCCCCTTCTGCAGGGATTCCTGGTCGGAAGGAACAGCAATAAGATGTACGTGGTTGGGCATCAGGCAATATGCCCAGATTTCTATGGAAAACTTTTGACACCACTCAGCCAGCAAAGCGATGTAGCAACTGTAGTCATCATCAGAGAAGAAGACCCTCTGGCGACGATTTCCGCGCTGAGTTATGTGGTGGGGGACACTTGGTATTACCACTCTTGCTATTCTTGCCATGAGAAAATTATAGCCGTCTTAACAGCAACCTGCAAGATAAGTAAGCTGTCCCTTGATCCCTGTCCCTTGATACCTCGATCCAGGCACGGTTTGCGATCGGAAATCGTCTGTTGTATAATGGTTCGCGCCCGACTGATGGCACAGGCGGGGGCAAAACAGATGAACGAACAGATTGCATTCGTTAAAGAAATCGCCAGGCGACTTGATTCGGCCG
>CAZPCO010000475.1:0-2518 GCA_964585025.1 uncultured bacterium
TGCCCGTTTTCTGCCAACCAGGAGACGAAGAACTCATTACTAAAAAGGGTTTTGAAAAAGTTTTACCCATTGCGACTACTCAGATGGTTGATGGCATCACCATCACTCTTATCGGTGGCAAACATGGCAAGGGAGAAATCCTCAAACATATGGGAAAGGTCTCAGGGTTTGTTTTTCAGGCCCCGGGCGAACCAACAATATATTGGGCCGGAGACAGTATTCTGTGTGAAGAAGTCGAAAATGCAATCAGGAGTTTCAAGCCGGATATAATTATTACGCATTCTGGTGGTGCGTGCAAACCTGGCTTTGATCCAATCATCATGAATGACATGGAAACTTTGGCCGTTGCAGAACTGATGCCGAACAGCAAGATTGTAGCTGTCCACATGGAGTCTCTTGACCATTGCACAATCAGTCGTGTGATGCTTCGTGAAATGGCCGAGAAAAAGGGAATCTCTTCTTCACGGTTGATAATTCCCGTTAATGGTACAATTATTAAATTTTAATAATTACCGATTCAAACACTGCTGGCTGTATTCACGGGAGTGCAGCCAGTATGACCATGCCGAACTCAAATTAGTGACTTATTATCTGAAGGATTTTAGCAAGGACCTGCCCGAGATCCGCTTATTTGGAGATATGAAATAATCCCACAGTCCGGTAATCCAATTCTGATAATTCAACAGCCAGATTCGCAGCTCTTCAGACAAAAGAAAAGCTTTTTTTGCGCGAATATTAGTGGTATTCTTTTATCTTGAAGAGAAATCCTGTTCCTGGTGGCTTACAGAAGAATGCAGATGCTTCTGAAACCCGGAACAGTCATGAGGATTACAGACCAGGTCAGTTGATCAAGGTATTCATCGATCTTTAAGGAGTCGGTAATGGCACTTCCCAGAATTGGTTATGACATCGGCAAAGAAAGCCTGCGCAACAACTGTTTCAGCTTCCTGCAGGAACACCTTGAGAAGCATCCCGACAGAGTCTGCATGAAGTGGGTCAACACGAAGAATAAAATATGGTTCGACTACAACCCTTTTGCCAGAACCTTAACACACGATACTTTTACCTATAAGAACATCTACGACATGGTGGTTCATGTGGCCGCCGGCTATAAAAAACTCGGAGTCCAGAAGGGTGACTGTGCTCTCGTATATGTTCCGATGATTCCATGGCTCTACGCCGGCATGTTCGCATTTCAGATGCTCGGAGTCAGGTGTATTTTCCTCGATTCGTTCGCTCGCGCCGATCAACTCGGCTACGTTGCCGACCTCTGCAAACCCAAAGTCTGGCTTTCCGGCGAGCGTGGCTTTGCCATGGGCAATGGTCAGCCTGCTCTCGAAGCCATTCCAGTAAAGATCAACATGGGCCCGTGCACGAAAAAATGGACTGCCCGCTTCGAGGATCTTCTCGAAACACCCGAAGCGGCTGAACCAGTTCCCGTTGAACAGGAGCATACCGCTCTTATTACCTTCACAACTGGCTCATCGGGAACTCCCAAAGGTGCTGACCGCTCGCATCGTTTTCTGGCGGCGCAGCATTACGCCATCGACTCCTGTCTGCCATATGAAACAAGCGATCTGGATCTGCCGGTTTTCCCGATCTTCTCATTGAATAATCTGGCAGCGGGCGTTACTACTATTCTGCCCGCCATCAACGTCGCCGAACCGGCCGAAAATGATGCCTATGTGCTGTATACCCAGATTGTCGGCGAAAACATCACTACCATGACGTTGAACCCTTCGCTGCTCAACGGTTTGAACAAATACTGCCTGGAAAAGGGAAAAACCCTGCCGGGTCTGCGCCGGGTTGCTGCCGGTGGTGCCGCCGTGTCGCGCGATGTCGTCGAAGAATTTAAAAAAATTGCGCCTAACTCAGAGCTTGTCGTCATGTATGGCTCAACCGAAGCCGAGCCGATGACACACATTACGGGTCAGGAAATGCTGGCACAGCGCAGCGTCACTGAAGACGACCCCGAACTCGTCGACGCCGGGGTCAACGTCGGTCATTTCGCCGATGGTCTGCAGTATAAGTTCATCAAAATCGTGCGGGGCCCGATAGAAGTCGCTTCTGACAAGCAGTGGGCCGACCTTGAAGTTTCACAGGGCAGCGTCGGCGAACTGCTGGTGGCCGGTGAACATGTCTGCCGCGCTTATTACAACAATCCAGAAGCTTTCAAAACCTCGAAAATCCGAGACCACAAAGACATCGTCTGGCACCGGACCGGCGACCTCGGCCGCCTCGACAAAAAGGGCAATGTCTGGATCGTTGGCCGCATTCACAACGTCATCGAACGCGACGGCAAGTATCTTTTCCCCGTGCAGGCCGAAGTCGTGCTTAAGCGTCAGCCATATACCCGCCTCGCAGCTTATCTTGGCGTGCCAGATGGCAAACTCGGCGAAAAGACCGTCTGCGTCATTGCCCCGAAAAACAACGCCGAAATCATTGATAAAAAGCTCTGCGCTGAACGTGAAGCCGAAATTCGCCGGGTCATGACCAAGAACGAAATACCTGTCGATCA
>CAZPCO010000475.1:2528-3024 GCA_964585025.1 uncultured bacterium
GTCGATCAGGTGATTTTCCACCCCGATATTCCAATGGATCTGCGCCATCGCTCGAAGGTCGAATACGGCGTTCTCCGCGAAGAATTAAAGAAAGCCGGTCTGGTATAATCGGCCATATACTGTATCGTTCTCGGCATCCGGAGATATAAGCTTTGCTGGACAAAATGATTATTTGCATCTGGCTGCTTTTTGTTGTTTTTTATGCCTTGCCAGGTGCCGGGCGCTATCCAAGTGCTGAGTCAGTCATAGTTTTGCAATCGCTGACTGTGGCCGGGACATTTTTATCCTGCAAACAATGTTACCTCAGAGTGAAAGGTATCCAGCAGATTTCCGGCTTTGCAAGAATCTGGAAGGAAATCAGTTCAACCGTCTATGCGATACTCTCATTAGCTGGTCTGTTGGTTCTAGTTTCTCTGGTTGGCCAATCTCTGTCTGGCGGAATTATGGTTCAATAAGGAAAAAGCAGGCTAAAAGCAAACCGGGCTGAGTTCGAATG
>CAZPCO010000476.1:0-3022 GCA_964585025.1 uncultured bacterium
GAATTCCTATCATCCGGGGTACATCTGGTCTGACAACATCCTCAGCGGCATTGCAGCAGGTCTCAGCAAACGCATACCCGACAAATATGACATGCAGGTTGAATATCTCGACGGCAAGAGATACGCCAACCGCCTGGACTCATCACTTGGGCAAGCATTGCACCAGCTTTTCAGAGAAAAATACTCAGGCAGCAGATTCGATCTCATTCTTGTCTCCGACCAGGACGCCTACAATTTCCTGAACAAAATCCGCAATGAAATTTTTCCAGGGGTTCCAGCCATTTTTACCGGCGTCGAAAACCCGGGAATACCTGCCGCAAACACCATTGGCATTAATGCCAGCACTGATATAGAAGGCAATATCAAACTGATTCTCAGGGTAATGCCGAAAGTCAAAAGAATAATAGTTCTTGTCGACTCCTCGATTACCGGTCAGACCAACCAGTTGCAGGCTCTTCCCATTCTTGAGAGATTCAGTGACCGCGTCAGTTTTCTTCTCTGGGGCGCCAATCCAGAAGACACGCCGGAACAATTTTTGAAAAATGCTGCAAATCTGAACCCATCTGAAAACGCCATTTTTTTTCTCGATTATTATCGAACATCTTCAGGTGGCATAATCGAACCGGCCGCTTTTATCACTTCGCTGTGCAAAACGACAAGAGCACCTGTTTTCAGCCATGTCGACCTTTATACCCGCTACGGCGTCGTGGGCGGGGTAATGAACAGCGGTTTTCTGCAGGGCAATCAGATGATCGATATCGGTCTCGATTTACTGACCGGTTCAGGCACGCCGACTCAGACAATCATTCGCGAAATTTCGCTGCCTACAGCCGATTATACTCGTCTTGTCGCCTGTTCGATCGATCCGGCAAGATTTCCTGCTGAAACAAGGTTTCTCAATCATGAAGAAGTAGTGTTCCAATCCTTCAAGTGGAAAATTTCAACCCTGGCACTTCTTTTAACCATTTTACTGTTGCTGATAGCCATACTGATTTTCATGCTGCGAAAACAACGGCATCTCAGAAACGAGGCAAGGCAGTCAGCAGCCCATTTTCAGGGGCTTTTCAAGAGTTCTCCCAATCCGATTGCCATTTGCGGCAACGATGGCAGAATAATTACTTTCAATGATCAATTCAGTCTGCTGCTAGGTTACAGCCATGATGATATTCCTGACATGGAAACCTGGTGGCAACGCGCTTACCCTGATTCGGAGTATCGCCGCAGTAACATTGCTGCCTGGAACAAAGTCACCGGGCAGATTGAACCGGGCGAAAAAATCGAAACCGGAGAATATCAGATAACCTGCAGGAATGGTTCGGTCAAAACCATGATTCTTAGCACGAGTTTTCTCGAAGATTGCTTTATAGTCAGTTTCTTCGATGTTACCGAGCGAAAGAAAGCCAAGGAAGAACTGACAAAAAGCCTGAGCCGGTTCGAGGCACTTTTCGATCTTTCGCCATACTCATGTATAATTACCGGTCTTGATGAGCGCCTGCTCATGGTTAACCGCAGTTTCTGCCAGGTTGTTGGGTGTAATCGTGAAGACGTGATCGGCAAAACCACAACCGAAATTGGCAGAAGTTACGACCCGTTTCTGCAAGAACAGCAGCGCCGGAAACTTCACGAACAGGGTTACCTGGATTGCGAAGAAAACATTGTTTATTCTGAAAACAGTAAACACTATGTGCTGTTTTCGGCACGCCTTATCGACTGGGGTGACAGCAAGGCCATTCTGAGTGCCACGATCGATATTACAGCCCGTAAAAAGGCCGAAGAGGAGTTGCGCAACAGCGAAAAAAACCTGCGTATCACCCTGAATTCAATCGGCGATGCCGTCATTGCGACTGACACACACGGGCAGATAACCCGCATGAATCCGGTGGCTGAAAAGCTTACCGGCTGGTGCTTCCTCGAGGCCGAGGGGCGAAAATTGCATGAGGTATTCAACATCATCAGTTCCGATACCCGCAAACCGGTGCCAAGCCCTGTCGATCAGGTTCTGGCAACCGGCCGCATCGTTGGTCTCGGGAACCACACTGTTCTAATCAGCAGAGATAACAGGGAATATCAGATCGCTGATTCTGGCGCCCCGATTCTTGCTGATTCCGGTGAAGTGGTAGGGGTAATTCTCGTATTCAGAGACGTAACTGAAGAGTATGCCCTGCAGGCACAGCTGACCCAGAGTCAGAAGATGGATGCAATCGGCCAGCTGGCCGGTGGTGTCGCCCATGATTTCAACAATATGCTCAGCGGCATAATGGTTGCAACAGAGTTGATGCAGCAGCATATCTCAGAGGCCGACAAAAATTCACATCATTACCTGCAGCTGATTCTTTCTTCGGCACAGCGGGCAGCTGATCTAACCAGGAAGCTTTTGACCTTCTCGCGAAAGAAACAGAATGTATCGACCTTCATCGATGTTCATGAGGCCGTAAAAGATACTATCGCTCTGCTGGAAAAGACGATCGATAAACGGATCAATATCAGATGCAGCCTGGAGGCGCACCATGCTTTTATCGTCGGCGATGGTTCCCTGATCCGCAATATGCTTCTCAATCTCGGAATCAATGCGGCACAGGCGATGACGAATGGTGGCAATCTCACCTTCACTACCCGCGAAATCAACCTGCCTGATGTGCATGCGCCTGGACCTGCCAAAGTTTCTGCCCCTGGGCGCTATATTAGCCTGACGGTTGCAGATACCGGCTGTGGTATTGCGCCAGAGAACCTCAACCGGATTTTCGAACCCTTTTTTACCACCAAACCCGAAGGGCAAGGTACCGGTCTCGGCTTGTCGGTCGTTTACGGAACCATTCAGCAGCACAAAGGAACGATCAATGTTTCCAGCAAAACGGGCGAAGGCACGACCTTCGATATTCTTCTGCCCCTGGCTGATGAAAAACATGTTCCAAGAATTGAAAATAATTCGGCTCCAGTGCACGGAAGCGGCAAAATACTTCTTGTCGACGATGAATCGATCATCAGAGCCACGGGCAAGGCAATTCTCGAAAACCTTGGCTAC
>CAZPCO010000477.1:0-2990 GCA_964585025.1 uncultured bacterium
GTAAGGGCATCAACGACTTTGCCCGCCTCTGGGGCCAGTTTCAAACCGGAAGTCTCTGATCAGATGCCGGTGCGAAGTATGGCGGTGGGAATCGTGTCGATGATGATGATCAGATCCAGCAGCAGCGACATGTTCTCGATGTAGAAAAGATCATACTCGATATGATGATGAATCGGCAGGTTCTCTGAGCGCGCATATACCTGCCATAGACCGGTGATGCCAGGTTTGATCTTCAACCGCTGCTTTTCGAGCGGTGTGTATTTTTCGGTAATGAATGGCATTTCCGGGCGTGGACCGACCAGACTCATTTCGCCGCGCAGCACGTTGAAAAGCTGCGGCAGTTCATCGAGCCCGCTTGCCCGTAAAAATCTTCCGAGGCGGGTAATGCGCGGATCGCCACGCTTGCGCGGTGTTTCGGCGTATGGGTCGGCATCGCAGCGCATGGTTCGGAACTTGATGATGTCGAATTCGACACCATTCAAACCGTTGCGGCGCTGCCTGAAAAATACCGGCCCCGAGGAATCTAATTTGATAAGTAACGCGATTGGCAGCAGCATTGGTGCCAGCATAATCAGAGCCAGAGCGGAAATGATGACGTCGAAAAACCGTTTGAGCGCCATACAGGCTTTTCTTCCGGCCGGAGAGTTCATGCTGAGCATTACCATACCATCGAAGAAGAAGCCCTGCAGATTGCGCAGATAGAGGCTGGCGAAAGAGGGAACCAGGTGAATCGTCATGCTCTGATTCTGCGCGGCTTCGCGCAGTTGCCAGATAAAGGCATATTCGGCCTGGTCACGAAAGACGAACAGATCGTCGACCGAATTTTCTCTGATGAATGTCACAAGCTTTTCGTCGGTATCAGCACCGCATTCGAGCAGTCGCAACCCACAGCCTGGGTTGTTTTGAATACGTTGCCGCAGAAACGCGCTGCTGGCTGAAACGCCGTAAAGGCAGGCTGTTCGGTTACCTGTCCCTGATGCATAAAGTTGCTGAAGCAGCCGATGCGCTACCTGTCTGAACAGATTGCCTGTCAGAATGAGCATGCCGCCGGTAAAGAAGACGATAAGACGTGAAAAGTCATACTGCCGCTGGAGAAACGTCGCCGACATGACCATGAATACCAGCAATATCGATGCTTTGTAATGAAATAACAGTTCGTCTATCTTGAAAATGGCCGGTTTGCGCCGGTAGGCCCCGGCTGCTGCCGCCATCAAATGCCACAGAACGATTGCAGTCATGAGCAGCAGCCAGTATTGTCGTGGGTTCTGAATGTAGGGGTCCACGGTAAACAGAGGTGACAACCTGATCTGATAGGCAAGAACCCCTGAAACTATTAGCGCCAGAGTATCAGATGACCCGAAAATCAGAAACGGCAGCAGATTTTTCATGTCAGGGCTGCTGCGATTCCTTCCAGCCGGCAACAAGCATGAAAAATTTGTACCAGATGAAGGCGACCAGCAGCGATATCAGCGTGGCCGCTATCACGAAGCCCGCAGTGATTTCGCGCCCGTTTCCTGAAGAACGCCCGGGTGTCGATCTGCCTTCATGGGCTTTGATGATCTTTACTCCGGCGGTTTCCATTGTTGGTCTGGCAGCAGGCCTGGGTGGTGCTTCGACTGCAGAAACGGTCGCCGCTTTGGCTGCAGTCTTTTCAACAGCCGCCGCTGTTGCCGGTTCGGGTTTGTCGGCATGCTTGAGGGCCGAGGCGGCATGTCGCAGTTCTGGTTCGCCATCGCTGCTTTGCCTGCCTGCAACAGATGCTGCCGGCTTTTGTGATGCTGGAAGCGCGGTCGGTTCGCTGCGGGGAGCGTTGTAAATCTTCACTCCGGAAGCGGTTTCTTTTTTGAAATTGATCAGATCAGCCAGTTCCTCACAGAAATCTTCCAGTTCTTCCTGCTTTTCGGGGGCGAAATTCAGGCGCGAAACCTGCCCCTTGCCGCTTGGTACAAAGGTCAGCTGCACCCCGTTCTGCTTCTGAAAATACTCGATTTCCCGGATATCTTTACGTGGCAGCATGGCAACCAGTGGTTCCTTGCCGGTTTCGCAGGTGTGAAAAATCACCGACTGGCCCGTCAAAATAAGCCAGACCTGACCAGCCGTCGTGGCAGCGGTTCCAAATGGGCTGAGAGCCTTGATAATTTTTTCTTCGGGCGCCAGGTAGATCGAAATATCGTTACGAATGTTTTCTGGCAGGCTTGCGGGCGCGTTCATGCATCATTCCTCATCTTCTTCATCGTCACTGTCTTCGTCGTCTTCAACAGCCTGGCGCCCGAGCATCGTATCGGCCTGAAACAGCAGATTCTGCACGAAAGCGCCGAAGTCGGCCGGGTCGAAGGCATCGAATGGCAGTCTGGTCTGAATGATCAGCAGTTCGCGCATTTCTTCATCTTCGTCTTCGTCGTCGTAGATCAGGTCTTCGCCTTCGTCGACAAAAACCGGTTCTTTTTCTTCAGGTTCTTTGACTGGAAACTTCACGACGCTGAAGTTGGCATTGATCAAATCGGCGTTTTTTTCGAGAATATCAAAAATCTCGTCACGACCGTATTCAGTGATGTCTTTGAGATGCAGACCGACTGAAACGGTTTTGACCTTCAGAGTGTCTTCGTTGTCTTCGATGCCGATGTAGCCGCTGATGGTATCTTCGATCAGGAAAGTCCAGAGGATGCCTATCTCATTTTCGTCGAGCAGTACACATTCATAGCTCGAGCATTCTTCTGTCATCACTTCTTCAATTTTGACCGCAAAATCAGCTGGTTCCATATTCATCCTTTCACCGACAATGTCCCAGAATATACCATCGTTTTGCTAATAGTGAAACCAGTTTTCATCGCACCCGGTATTGCACGATGAGTCAAGAAGAATGCCGGCCGAGCAGCCTGTATGCTCCTGGCAAACGATTCGTCAGGCTCTGTGTTCGATTTTTCGCGAGTCCTGGCGTCAACTCTGCCTGCCTCACAAGTTTGCTGCGGAGCATATCAGTCTGCTTTCCG
>CAZPCO010000478.1:0-2977 GCA_964585025.1 uncultured bacterium
ATGGTGAATCTGGTCATCGATCTTTTCTACGCCTGGATAAACCCGAAAATCCGCGACGAAATGATGGGGAAATCCGCTGGATGAAACAGATTTTGCAACGCATGACCCCCGCCGGCTGGTTCAGTCTTGCCGGTATTCTTTTCGTTGTGGGAGTGGCTGTATTCGCGCCCTGGCTGGCGGTCAACGACCCCATGGAAACCGACCCGATGCGCCGTCTCGCTAAAATCGAAGGGTTTCCGCTCGGCTGCGACCAGCTTGGTCAGTGTGTTTATTCGCGGCTTGTCTACGGAGCCCGCCTGTCGTTGATCATCGGGTTCGCCTCGCGTTTTACCGCCCTGCTGATTGGTCTTGCCGTCGGTCTTGCCGCCGGTTATTTCGGTGGCTGGCTCGACTGGCTGTTGATGCGCCTCGTCGATATGTTTCTCGCTTTCCCGAGCCTGCTGCTCTCTATTGCTGTTTCAATGGTTCTTGGAAGCGGCATCGGTACAGTTATTTTTGCTCTCGCGGTTGTCGGCTGGGCTGAAATGGCACGCATCATTCGTTCAGCAGCTCTCGAACTGCGTTCGGCTGAATACGTCATTGCTGCCCGCACTCTCGGCGCCAGCCATCTGCGCATCATTCTGACCCACATTCTGCCGAACTGTCTGCCGCTGATAACCGTAATCTTTACCATGGGCATGGCAACTGCGGTTCTTTCTGAAGCCAGCCTCAGCTTTCTCGGTCTCGGAGTCGATCCGTCTCTGCCTACCTGGGGCGGAATGGTGGCTGCTGCCAAAGATTATATGCTGCGTCGGCCATATCTTGTGGTTTACCCGGGTGCCTGTATAGCTTTTCTGGTCATCGTTTTCAACGTCGCCGGCGATGAACTCAGAGATATTCTCGATCCCTCCCGCAAAGGACAATGGTGATATGAGCGCTGCAACCCGCCCTCTGATCGGAATCGCTTATGCTGATTCTTCGGTGCGCGATAACGAAATGCGTATTCGCACCTATGTCTCGCGCAAATATTATCATGCAGTCCAGAAAGCCGGTGGCGATCCGCTGCTGCTGCCTGCACCTCTGCTTTTGCCCGGCGAAAATTCTTCGGAATTTTTTGCCCGCTTTGTCGACCGCTACCTGGGTATCATCGATGGATTGCTGCTGCCTGGCGGTGAAGACGTGCATCCGCGTTATCAGGGCGAAGACCCCTCGCCGGCCCTTGACCTCGTCAACCCCTTTCGCGATGAATTCGAACTGACCCTGGCCAGAAAAGCCTATTCGGAGCATAAGATGCCGATTCTCGGAATCTGCCGGGGTTGCCAGGTTCTGGCCATCGCTCTTGGCGGCAAAGTTCATCAGGATCTGGCTGCTGTAGCCGGAGTGCAGCATTCGCAAAAAGCGCCGCGCTGGTCGCCTTCGCATCAGGTTTCTATCCGTCACGACTCAAAACTCGCTACTGCCCTGAAGTCTACAAAAGTTTTCACCAACTCCTTTCACCACCAGGCTGTCAGGGAACTTCCCCCGGGTTTTGTAGATGCGGGCCAGACCTCAGATGGCGTCATCGAAGCTGTCGAATGCTTCGCAGACCGTTTTTGTATCGGGGTGCAATGGCACCCGGAAGAAACCTTCGCCGGCGATGAAGCCAGCCGCAATCTTTTTGCCGCCTTTATAACCGCTGCCAGTAAATAATCATCATACTGAATGCCGGCTGAGCAGCCTGTGTGCCCTCTGCAAACGATTCGTCAGCCGTTGATCTTTGCTGTTTCGCTGGTGTCGACGTCAATTCAGCCTGCCTCACAAGTTTGCTGCCGGGCACTACAGTCTGCCTGCCGGCAACTTCAGCTTAGTTTGCGTCTGCCATTCAGGAGCGCTTTACTGAATGCCGGCTGAGCAGCCTGTGTGCCCTCTGCAAACGATTCGTCAGCCGTTGATCTTTGCTGTTTCGCTGGTGTCGACGTCAATTCAGCCTGCCTCACAAGTTTGCTGCCGGGCACTACAGTCTGCCTGCCGGCAACTTCTGCTCAGCTTGTGTCTGTTATTTAGAACCACAATACTGGATGCCGGCTGAGCAGCCTGTGTGCCCTCTGCAAACGATTCGTCAGCGTTGATCTTTGCTGTTTCGCAGGTGTCGGCGTCAATTCAGCCTGCCTCACAAGTTTGCTGCCGGGCACTACAGTCTGCTTTCCGGCAACTTTTGCTTAGCTTGCATCTGCTATTTAGAGTCGCAATACTGAATGCCGGCTGAGCAGCAGAATAAGAGAAGGGAACTGAAGAGAATTCAACAGACCGGCTGATTTGCCGGGCCATGGAATCAAGGTGGGGTGGGGGCAGGATTTAGATGGTGTGGGAAATTTTGCTATAAACTTTTTGTTGGTTTGTGCCGATATTAATAGAAGGGACGAAAAAAAGGGGGCAGTGTATGAAACGGCTGATTATGATGGTGCTGCTGGCAGTAATGCTGATTGTGCCGTTTTGCGGTTTCATGGTCGTCGAGCGGCAACCCCTTTTTGCAGTCGAATGCAGACTTTCACCGAGTGATGCCAGCCTGAAAATACTTCCTGGCCCGCTTTATCGGCAAAATCAGGTCAGCATGAGGGTCACAGTAAAAAATCAACAGCAGCTTACGGTTGCTGAAGGCTTTCGTAAGGTAGAGCTGTTGCAGATTCCTTCAGACGGTGTTTTATTTCGTATTCCGCTATCTGATCGCCTTGCAAGTGGTCAGAAATATCTGGTGTCAGTAACAGTCGATTCACCGGGGTCGGAAATGTCGCAGACAGAATTTGCAGCAATTCACACGACCGGAACCAGTTCCGATGATTTTTTCGCGCGCCGCTTCAAAGCGATTACCGAACCGGCCAGTATGCGCAATCAGGTCAGCGCTAAAGCGATCCGCAAGGTTTTGCTGTAAACCCCGATGCTTGATTTTCTGCTGCGGCAGTTTCTGCCTTTCGGCATTGCCCGCACTCTCAGCCTTGCCGGAATGCCTCTGCTGCAGTTT
>CAZPCO010000479.1:0-2972 GCA_964585025.1 uncultured bacterium
AAAAACCGGTTGCCAGCCAAGCTGACCGACCGCTTTCGAACAGTCGAGTTTAAGAAAATTTGCCTCGTGCAGGGCCTGTTTCTGACCCGAAGAAAGATCGTTGACGCTGCCGCTGCCCCAGACAGAAATTATTTTTTCGACTATCTGACCGACATTTACGGCGCCGGTTGCAAGTGGCCCGAAATTCCAGGAATCGGCAAAAACCGGACCTGTTTCGCGCATGCGCGCTGCCAGCCATAGATAGCCAGACAAAGGTTCGAGAACGTGCTGCCATGGCCTGATAGCTCCAGGATTTCGCACCGGGATCGGCTCATTCAATGACAGTGCCCGTACCGCATCAGGCACGATCCTGTCAAGAGCCCAGTCACCACCACCGATAACATTACCGGCACGCGCCGAAGCCAATGCAACCCGGTGCTGCAGAAATTTTTCGGCAGCAAAAAACGATCGTCGCCAGGAGGCGGTAACCAGTTCAGCGCAGCCTTTGCTGGCACTATAAGGGTCATGCCCTCCCATCTGGTCATTTTCACGATATGCGTAAGGCCATTCGCGGTTTTCATAGCATTTATCGCTGGTGACGCAGATACACGCGCGAACTGAAGCGCTATGCCGCACCGCTTCGAGCAGATTCACCGTGCCTATAACGTTGGTCGAAAAAGTTTCAACGGGCTGCTCATATGAAAGCCTTACCAGAGGCTGCGCAGCCAGATGAAAAACTATTTCCGGGTTATATCGGGCAAATGCCTGTTGCAGAGCGTCTAAATCTCTTATGTCGCCAATGATGCTGTCGATTTCATCGCCCAGACGCAACTCATTAAAAAGTGCCGGTTGCGTAGGCGCCGGCAGAGAATAACCAACTACCCTGGCACCAAGCATTTTCAGCCAGAGAGTCAGCCAGGCTCCTTTGAAACCTGTATGGCCAGTCACCATAACTACTTTACCAGCATAAACACCTGAAAAAAGCTGTCTCAATTTACCATACCTTCCAGGGCGCTTTTCCCGAGGCCCACAATTCTTCAAGTTTCACCTTGTCACGCAAAGTATCCATCGGGTGCCAGAAGCCATCATGCCTGAAAGCGTGCAGTTGCCCCTCTTTCGCCAGCCTTTCGAGAGGGTGTCGCTCCCAGACCGTCTGGTCGTCCTTGATATAATCGATTACTTCCGGTTCGAGAACAAAGAAACCACCGTTGACAAAACCACCGTCACCTGTCGGCTTTTCCTGAAAGGCATCGATCCTGGTCTGATTAGAAATCGCCAGAGCACCGAAACGCCCCGGTGGCTGAACCGCTGTCAGTGTCGCCCGGCATTTGTGACCACGATGAAACTCGATCAACTGAGTGATGTTGACGTCGGCGACCCCGTCACCATACGTAAGACAAAAGGTTTCACGGCCGATAAAATTCTTTACCCTTTTGATGCGGCCACCAGTCATTGTCTCATCGCCGGTATCGACAAGAGTGACCTTCCAGGGCTCTGAATGACTCTGGTGTGTCTGCATGCTGTTTCTGGTCATATCGAAGGTAACATCGGAAGTGTGCAGAAAATAATTGGCAAAAAATTCTTTGATCATGAAACCCTTATAGCCACAGCAGATGATAAATTCGTTCAGACCATAAGCCGAATAACTTTTGAGAATATGCCATAGAATCGGTCGACCGCCGATTTCGACCATTGGCTTGGGTTTGATGGTTGTTTCTTCGCTGAGCCTTGTACCAAGCCCGCCTGCAAGAATTACTACTTTCATTTGGTTGCCCCTGCTGTGCCCATAATTGTTTGCAGAATCCTAACAATTCCAGCTGCCCGTGTCAATCATGAAACGGCAGTGTTCCGCCTCTCGAATAGTGACAAATCCACAACAAAATGTTACTCTTGCGTGCACATTTTGACCAAGGAAAAACTATGCCGCACCTCAACATTCTCATGGAAATCCCCTTCCTGCTGGTGGTGGTTTGCATGCTTACTACAATACTGTCAAGCATCGGGTGCGGTTTTATGCGCTATGTCTCATTGAAAAAATCGATATTTATGGATATCCCAAATCAGCGGAGTTCTCATGAGCAGCCGATGCCAAGGGCTGGCGGGGCACCGATGGCCCTGTTCGCAATTCTCGCTCTCCTTTTCCTTGGGATTTCAAGACCACACCTGTTGCCATTGAAATGGGCGCTATCGATCGGTATCGGCGGCGGAATTATCGCCTGGATCGGCTGGCTTGACGACAAATCTTCTCTGAAAGCCTCAACCCGCATAGTATTCCACATCATGGCCGCCATCCTCGCAACCCATATGCTGACACCGACTGAAACCAATTTTCTTGTCAAAGTGGCTGCGGTTTTCTGGGTAACCTGGTCGATCAATTTTTACAATTTCATGGATGGACTGGATGGTCTCGCTGGCGCTGAAGCTGTTATTATCGCGCTCGGAGCCGGATATATATCAGGCCGTCTTGGTCTGATGGCCCCGCTTACCGTCGCCTGGGTCACCGCAGCCGCAGCGCTTGGTTTCCTGTTCTGGAACTGGCCACCGGCTAAGATCTTTATGGGAGACGCCGGCAGTGGCTTTCTTGGCTATGTATTCGGCTGCCTGGCTATCGGATCAGGTGCAGGCTGGAATGGCGGCTTCTCCACTTATCTGCTTCTTCTGGCCCTCTTCTGGTTTGATGCTTCTTTCACACTGGCAAAAAGAATCCTGCGCGGCGAAAAATTCTGGGAACCTCATCGACAGCATCTCTACCAGCAGGCTGCCCAGAAGGGCTTTTCACATCTTGAAATTACCCTGTTCTTCGTGACCGTCAACATGCTTCTTTTTATCGCGGCAGCCATGATGGCAGGCATTGGCAATCTCAAAGCCTGAACATAAGTTAGCACCCAATGCAGATTAGCGTTAGCATTCGAGTTTTGCATCCCTTCAGATACGAAATGTAATCGGTTCCACGCCTTGGCATAGACCTGCTTGTGATTTTCTGAGGAAGCTTT
>CAZPCO010000480.1:0-2257 GCA_964585025.1 uncultured bacterium
CAACTATACGGGTGGGCTGTTTTACGTTAACACCTGGTGGGGGCGCTTGCTTCCAAAGGGTGAGCGCGACCCCCGCAAAGAACTGGCCGGCCAGATCAGAGTCAATTTCAAGCCGGATGATTATAGCGACACGAACCCTGGCACGCCTCTGGTCATCAATACGTCACTAATGGGGCATTATCAGGGTCCCAAAATGGCTGAGAACGGAGTCGGAGATGCGGCTTTGAATCTTGCTGCCGGCGCTGACGCCCTTCTAATGCTGGGCAGAACCAAAAACGCCATCATTTCAAAAGCTTCTTACAATATTGACGGCACCATCAATTCGAAGAACGTCAACACCAAAAAGGGAAGCCCGCTGCCGAAAGAACTCAAGTTTTCCCGTGGCCCGGTGCGCCACGGATTTCAGTTGTCCTCGGATATTTCCGAAAAACACGCCAAGATGCTGCACAAAGACCCGAAATACATTGAGAATCGCAAAACCTACCAGAGCAGTGCCCTGAAACAGAGGAATGATTCCTACAAATGGTGGACGAGCGATGAGCATAAGATGAAGCATGAAGACTACCTGAAAAAGAAAGCCGAAAGCATCAATTTCCTGCCAGACCCTGAAAATCTCAGCTCAAACATCTTTTCATTCGGCATCAGCATGGCGCATCGTGCGATGGGCGCTTCGCTGACTGATCTGACGAACGGGGCCGTGGTCATGGGGTCAACCCCGCCGGCGGATGCTTTTGGGCGCATGAAACTGCCCTGGATGGGTACCAGCAACAGTTACTACTGCCTGCCATCACTTGGATGGGGGCAGAATAAAACGCATCTATTCGGTATCAATGCCTGGTACCCGACAATGTCGCGTGATATCGAAGGCATGGTTGCCAAACGCTATCGCCAGTGGCATGTGACTATCGTCGGTTTGTTCGCTAAGGACCGATTGCCATTGCTGCCTTTTCCGCCACCCTGGTGCTTTCTGCCGCCAATCCCAGTGCCTTTCTGGTTTGCTGACCAGATTATCAATAAATACGACTACAACATGTGGTTCATGAAAGCCTACGATGCCGAAGATGATACAGCTGACGCAGGTATGTCGATGTACGACCCGGAATATACCGTGAATATGCCGGCAAATTACTATGCCACCGAACAATACGCGAAAAAATCGAACTATTTCTATCCAGACGCTGAAAGCTTCATAAAAGACCTGCCCAACCGCATGATTACCATTGACGGCAAAAAGGCCCTGCAGTTGAGCGGTATTACCTTCATTGCCGGTTCACTCGGTACCGACAGCAACCCCTACAAAGCTCCCGAAGGCGATACTCTGTATGTAACCGGCAAGGGAATGATCGTGGTTTCCGGCAATGTCAGCCTTGGTTGCAACATAAAATATGCCGAAGAACCAGAAAAGCCGACTGTTTTCAGTCTGATTGTCCGAAACGGTGGGTTGATCGTCACCAATGAAGGCGACTTTGTCATCGAAGGTTCGGTTTATACCAACCGGGGCCTCTATATCGGTTCCAATACCAGATTGAACATTCAGGGAAACTGGGTAACGAATGAATTTGCCAAGCATCGTATGCGTGGCGAAGTCATGATCGATTACGTTTCTTCGAAGCTTCGTCCCTCGCTTGGTTCGCTGCATCCCAAGACCGGAAAATATGATCCGCGACGTTACAATCTGGCTCTTTCCCCGAGATGGAGCGCATGGAAAGTCGATTGAGGAGAAAATAATGCGAGGCTGGTCTCTGGTTGAAGTCATGGTTGCGGTGGCGATTATCGTCATCGCTTTCGTTCCGCTCGTCAACCTTATCAGTTCAATGCCGTTTCGACGGTTAAGGTTGGTAATTATGCCAGGGCCTCGGCGATACTTACCAAATTCCTGGAAGAGGTAAAGCATGTTCCCATCAAAAAATACCAGGAAGAAATACCTGAATTGATGGCTGGGAACACGATTGAGGTGCCGGTCAAATTTTACCCGGATACCCTGGCCAGTCTTGAAGATTTGAAAAAGGAAAAGGAATTCTGGCTGAAGACCTCGATGAAGGCCTCGAAAAATGAATATGAACAGCTTGTCGAGATTGCCGTTTCCGCGGAGGTGCAGTGGCACGAGCGCGGCGACAAAACCGCCGGCAATGAGCCGGTACGAAACCTGCGCGATTTCGCGTTGATTTTTAACCCTGAGACCAAGTTTCAATAACCCGGTCTGGGAGGACGCAATGAAAACAAAAGAAAGATGCGGGATTACTCTGGTAGAATTGAT
>CAZPCO010000480.1:2267-2971 GCA_964585025.1 uncultured bacterium
TCTGGTTCTTGGCAGTGCCATGGGAATCTGGAGTTACGCGCGTCGCAACATTGCCAGAACAACTACGCGTCAGGTTCTTCAGCAGGACGCGGCAAGGATCATGATGCAGCTGAAGGCTGACCTTAAAGCTGCCAAGGCCGACACTTTCAAAGCTGCTGAAGATCCAATGAGTCTTGAATTCACACGTTATGTCGTTGACAAAACCGACAACACCAAGCTTTCTGCCGAACAGACCGAGCAGGTGAAGTATCTGTTTACCAAACCTACCCTGAGACGGACACTATCAGGCAACGCCACCAGAACACTTTCAAACAATGTCGAAATGATCAAAATTTCGCGCAAGACGCTAACCGAAACTCAGAAAGAAAACGAAGCCTATCTTGAAGCCAAGGTAGATATCGCTCTTGAAATGGGCAACAAAGTTCCCGGAACCAACATCGAGGAGCGCTATACCCAGCACACCTCAGTTGTCATTCGTGATGAATTCTATTCGCTGGTGAATAAAGACCGCCAGGAAGTTTTTGAAATCGCCAAAGAAGTTGCCGCAGAAATAGGAAAACCTGCCGACAGCCAGTTCTTTAATGACTCGCTTGACGCAGATGCGTTGAAAAGTCTTACGGATGAGCAGTTGAATGACCTTGACAAGACTCAGGATGTCAATCTGAAAGACGCAAAAGAAGGAGTTAAGGAAATAGACGATCGTA
>CAZPCO010000481.1:0-2968 GCA_964585025.1 uncultured bacterium
CCTCAAGAAAACTCCGTTCGGCTGCAAAACCCGCAATCCTTTTTATAAAGCCGGCATCCCGGAGCAACGTGTCACGTTCGGTCTGGTATTCACGCAGCAGTTTGCCGCCAAGCAGTTGCTGCATCTCTTCAGTCTTCTGCGACAATGCTTTTTCAGCATCCGTATGTATCGTTCTCAACGTGTTGAATTCATTTTCGCGGGCTTTTTGATCTTTACCAGCCCGATCAGCTGTCTTTTTCTCCTGGTCGAGATCTCTTTGCCTCTTCGCAACTGTTTCGGCAACTGCCTGCAGACTGTCAATCAGTTCGCTGATTGCCGAAAACTGACTGACTAGAGCTTCATCAGCGGAATTTGCCTTCAGAACTCCGGAAATTTTTTCGAGTTCATCAGTCGCCTTTTGCTGCTGCCTTAAAAATTCTTTTTGCCTCTGTTCATTTTCGCAAATCTGCGCTTCAAGCTGACGGCATTCTGCACTGACTGAATCCAGGATAGTCGACTGTTCCTTGAGTTTTACATCCAGGGCACGCACTCTTTGCCATAATGGCTTCTGTTCACTGTGAGCACGTTTATGATCAGTAAGAATCTTTTCAGCTTCCAGGTGCTGTTTGTCACAAGCTATGCAGGCATTTTCCAGGGCAGGCAACAAGCTCTCGACAGAATGCAGCGCTTCCTTTTCCTGCCCCTGGTTCTGCCGGGTAATGGTCAGCGCAGCATATTCGGCTTCAAGTTCTGCCGCCCTCATGGCCAGCTCGAGTTTATCTCGTTGCGGACGGAAAACTGCCAGCAATTCTTCATTCTTAACCGCCTCACCCTTGAGAACAATGATTTCAGACTGCAGTGTTTCAATTCCAGCCAACCATTGCAAGGCCCTGGAATCAGCTTCATACAGCAGCCTGATTTCGGTTTCTGCCTGCTGCTGACCGGCCAGTTCGCTTCTGACTGCCGCTTCCTCCTCGGGAAGCATTATCCTGATTCCTCTGATCTCAGCATTGAGACTTTCAAGCCTGGAATTTTCTTCGCGCTGACGCTCAAAAATACGGGTAGATATGAGACTGTACATATCACCACCGGTGATTTGCTCGAGAATCGGAGCACGTTCTTTCGACGAAGTCTGCAGAAAGGCGGCAAAACTGCCCTGAGCAAGAAGTATAGACCTGGTGAACTGCAGAAAGCTCATTCCAGTCATCTTTTCGATGACTCCAGCAACCAGAGACCTTTTGCTCTCGATAAGGGTTCCGGAATCGGCGTCGGAAATCTCATGAGCAGGCTCCTGCAGGTTGCCTGAAGGACTTTTACGGGCACGTACCTGGCTCCAGTGGCATTTAAAACGCCCGCGCTGTGATTCGAAAACAACTTCGGCAAAGCATTCTGCTGTTTTGCGCGACATGATCTCGTTGCTGCTTTTTACTACCTTGCTCAGTCGCGGGGTCATGCCGTACAGAGCCAGACAAATAGCATCCAGAACTGTCGATTTTCCGGAACCAGTTGGCCCGGTTATCGCAAAAATGCCATTGGCAGCGTAGACAGGTTCAGTAAAGTCGATAGACCACTCACCATATAAGGAGTTCAGGTTTTTAAAACGGAGCTGCAAAATCTTCATGGTGGCCTCTCACTGCTCGTTGGGCTCTTCTTCAGCAATCATGGCGAGAATTTCACAATATGCGGCAGTCAATTCCTGCCATTGTTCCTCGGAAGCCTTGTCTTTGTTCATCTCGAGAAACTTCTGAAATACACTTTTTTCATTAATATCTTCGATCGCGACATCATTGGCAGTACCTTGATAAAGGCTCTGTACCAGACGCTGGTTTTTAACTCTGACCAAATCCAGGCTTGTGCCTTCAACAAGTTTATAAACGTCTTCCTGAAGCCCAGGCAGCAACTCTGAACCATTGTAGTCGACCTCAAGCCAGGCAGTGGTACCGGCAGCAACCAGAGCTTTGAGCTGCGATCCTATTTCGGCAAAAGAACCGGCAACTCTTATCAGGGGCTTGAAACACGGAACCGCGACCTCTTCGACCTGTGGCAGTCTGCCAGAAAACTCTACAAGCAGAACCAGTTTCTGCTGACCGGCTTCACCAAAACCCATAGCTACCGGAGAACCGGAATACCGAAAATGCGCTTTGCCATCGACCTTCTGGTGCACATGCAGGTGCCCCAATGCCAGGTAATCGACTACAGAAGGAAACAATTCAACAGGGGCATGCGCGAGAGTACCGACATACAACTCCCTGACACCGTCCTCCTCGACTGTTTTCCCTCCCCGCGTAAATAGATGCCCGGTTGCAACCACAGGAATATCACCGAGTGCCTGACGCTTTTTCTCGGCAACGTCGCACACCCTCGCGTAATGATCCCGCATACCCTGCAGCAATTTTGCTCCCTTCTGCTCGATCGATTCACCCGCCTCAACAACACGGATATCCCGATCCCGCAAATAGGGCACAGCACACACTATCGCCAACGGTTCGCCGATTGGCGATCTGAGAATGATAACTTCGTCTTCAGGTTCAGCAGTCGCTGCACCCACAACGTGAACATTCAAGGCGCGAAGAATTTCTTTCGGCGCATCAAGAAACGAGGCAGAGTCATGATTTCCTGCCACTACCACCACATGCCGACATGGCGTATCTGTAAGGCCGGCAAGAAAACGGTAATAGAGCTCCTGGGCGCGGTTTGGTGGAGCAGTATTGTCGAAAACGTCGCCGGCTACAAGCAAGACTTCGACCTCTCGAACCACAATCGTCTGTTTCAACCAGTCGAGAAAAGCAGAAAATTCATCGTATCTTTTGCATGTTTCGAGCGATCGGCCGAGATGCCAGTCGGATGTATGCAACAAACGCATCTACTTCCCCCTGTGGGTGATTTCGGCGTGCGAGTTTATTTCACGCCCTTTCGCCTGAAGCGGCGGGCATTTGGTCCTGATCGTGAGGTTTTTCGCTCTGCCAGAGTCGTGCCCAGAAGGATTGGG
>CAZPCO010000482.1:0-2957 GCA_964585025.1 uncultured bacterium
AGCAGAACACCGGTGCCCGTGGTCTGCGCCGCATCATCGAAGACCTGATGCTCGACCTGATGTATGATATTCCCTCTGACAACAATATCAGCAAGGTTATCATCCACGAACGTTGCGTCGAGAAAAAGGAACCATACCAGATCATTTTCAAGGTCGAAAGCCAGATCGCCTGAAATACTGTTAACGAAGCGGCCTCTCTCTTTGAGGGGCCGCTTTTTTTATGGTCGATTTACCGTCGGTGCTTTGTGTGCTAGCATGAAACAGCCTGAGTTCACGAGAGGGAGACACCAGTATGAAGAATGCTATCAAGGCTGACATCGGTATTTTCAGCGGCAGCGGCATGTACGAGCTGGCAGCTGACAAGATTGAAAAAATCAAGATCAGTACGCCCTACGGTCCGCCCAGCGATCTGATCGATATCTGCAACATCGGTGACAAAAAGGTAGCCTTTCTGCCCCGCCATGGCCGTCAGCATACGATTCCGCCGCACATGATCAATTATCGCGCCAATCTCTGGGCGATGAAGGAACTGGGCGTTTCGCGAATCATCTCGCCCTGCGCGGTCGGTTCACTGCAGACTAACATCAAACCCGGCGATTTTGTCATCAGCGACCAGTTTGTCGATCGAACCTGCGGCCGCAAAGATACTTTTGCCGACGGCCCTGAAGTGATGCATATTTCTGCTGCCGAACCTTATTGTCCTGAATTGCGCGAACTGGCTATTGCCGCTCTGAGAGCCGAAAATGCGACGGTACATACCGAGGGAACCGTTGTCGTCATCAACGGGCCACGCTTTTCAACCAAGGCCGAGAGCAAATGGTTCACCCATATGGGCTGGCATACCGTCAACATGACTCAGTATCCCGAAGTCGTGCTGGCTCAGGAACTGGGCATCTGTATCGTCAATGTCGCGATGATAACCGACTACGATGCCGGCCTGGTCGGTAACGTGCCGGAGGTGACCACTAAAGAAGTGGTGCGAATGTTTCAGCAGAGCGTTGGATAGCTGCATAAAGTTCTGATCAGGCTGGTGAAAATGATTCCGGCCGAACGCGGCACAAAGTGCCGGTGTGCCGCCAAGCCAGAAGAAGGGTGTTTCTGCTGACTCTTATTCCTCTCCTGTAGAAAATAATGTAGGGGTTCAGCATGCTGAACCCCTACGATTTGACCAATCTGGTAGGGCCAATCTGACCAATCAATCTGGTAAAATTATTCTGGAATGCCCGACCTTATATCAGAACACCTTGCCCACAGGCCGGGTCAGTCGACCGTAACCATTGCTTTCAGGGCTTTATAACGTTCTTCGATCAGTTCGGGTTTGAGCTTGAGGTAAGAATCGAGACTGAAATTTTCGACGGTAATCGAACCCATGGCGCTGCCATAGAGCATGCTTTGCCTGAAACCGTTTTCGGTATAATTGCCATGGCGGGCCAGGCTGCCCATGAAGCCGCCGGCAAAAGAATCACCGGCTCCGGTCGGATCGGTGATGTCGAGGCATGGGAACGCCGGGGTGAAGAAGCGGGTTTCTCTGGTCGCGGTCATGGCGCCGAGTTCACCCATTTTGACGATGATACGTTTCGGGCCCATGGTGAGCAGTTTCGCGATGGCGGGCGCAAATTTTTTCTCGCCGGCCAGCATCAGTGCTTCCTGTAAATTGATGAACAGAATATCGATTTTCTTGATTGCCTGTTTGAGGAGATCGGGGGTGGTGTTGATCCAGAGATTCATTGTGTCGAGGGCGATAATCTTCGGTTTGTTGACCTTCTCGATGACCTTGATCTGCAGGGCCGGATGAATGTTGCCCAGAAATACCAGTTCGGCATTGCGATAATCTTCTGGAAGCTGCGGATCGAAGCTTTCGAAAACGTTCAGGCGGGTATCGTGAGTGGTAGCGTCACCGAAGTCTTCGCCGTAGCTGCCGGCCCAGTGAAAGGTTTCACCGTCCTTTTTCAGATCGAAACCTGCAAGATCGACGCCATGGGCTTTGAGAAAATCGACATGGGCCGGTTCGAAATCTTTGCCGGCGACGCCTACAAGGCCGACTTTGGTGAAATAGCTGGCAACGGTGGAAAAGTAAACGGCTGAACCGCCGAGAGCTTTTTCTCTTTTGCCTTTGGGCGTCTGAAGAGAATCATAGGCTATTGAACCGACAACGATCATTTTAACGCTCATTTTTGCCTCCGGAAGATTTAATCAGCCTGCTGACGTTTCAGGCATCAGCGAAGCGGAGCCAGCCTGCTGCAATCTTTGCGCATACAGACCTGCGGCCCTGAGTATAACATAAAATTGCAGCGCCATGACGCCGAGAATCGAATAATCGATCCAGAATCCGTAACCGAGAATTCCCAGCCCTCCATAGATTACTGCTGAAGAAAGACCATCGCCGAATCTGAATATAACCGTGTCGATGAAACTTTTGCCCTGATATTTGGCTTCCCGGTCGAGCGGAATGTAGATCAGTTCGCGCAAAACCCGACCGGTTGAATAATTGAGGGCATAACGAATGATAATGGTCAGCGATATAATGTTTAGAGACGGTCTGACCAGCATCATGGCAGTGCCGGCGACCTGAATGAGGTTGAGCATCAGCAGACTGTAGATCGGGTTGGCGAAAATCATCACCAGTCGGGTTACCAGAAACTGGGTCACCAGTGAAACGATGTTGATGTAACCATAAATACCGGCCACGAAAGCTGTGCGTTCGTTGATGTTGCCGAGTTCACTTTCGACAAGATGATTGAACTGCTGAGAAAAAAGGGTCGAAGAAAAGGTGTAGAAAAACATTTCCAGAGCCATGAGCACGAGAATCTGGTTGCGGCAGACTGAAAGAAAGCCGTCCCAGGGGCGGGGAGGATGGGCGGGCACCACTGGTTTCTGGTCGACATCGGGAATGCCTTCGGGGCGGTAATGATTGCGGTGGATATACTGCATGCACCATATCGAAGGGTAGAGAAGCA
>CAZPCO010000483.1:0-2953 GCA_964585025.1 uncultured bacterium
GATCAATTACATCGAAAAGGGCAACATCAAAAAGATCAAAGATATGGGCGAACTCGATATGGGCGACTATAAGCAGCTCGTCAGTTTTGCCAAATTCGTAAAAGAAAATTATCCTGCGAAGAAATATTGTTTCGTAATCTGGAATCACGGTTCCGGCTGGAAAGCCAAAGCAGGTTCAACTCTCCATCGTGGTATCTCCTATGACGATTCATCGAACAATCACATCACCAACGCCCAGCTCGCTACTGCCATGGCCGAAATCAAGACCGTCCTTGGTCAGAACCTGGATGTTCTCGAAATGGACGCCTGCCTGATGCAGATGGTTGAAGTCGGTCACGCTGTTTATGAAAACGTCGATTATATTGTAGCCTCAGAAGAACTCGAACCCGGCAAAGGCGCTCCTTATCACGATATTCTCAAGGGTGTCAAGGCTGGTATGACTGCTGAAGCTTTCGCCAACAACTGGGTAAACGCTTTTGGAAAATCATACTCAGGCGGCAGCCAGGGTTATGATGAATCAACCCAGTCAGCTGTTGATTGCGCTAAATTCCCCGGTCTCGTAGATTCGGTGAACGGTCTCGCCAAAGCCCTGATGAGCGGCAAAAATGCCACTCTCGTTAAAGCAGCGGCAGCAAAAGTTCAGAAATTCGGCGATCCCGGCAACGTAGACCTTGTTCACTTCGCGGAACTTCTTAAAGCCGGTGGCGCTGACGCCGCGGTTAAAACTGCCTGTGACAAAGTTATCGCCGCTGTTAAAGCAGCCGTAATCAGCAACAAGGTCACCGGTTCTTCAACCACCAACGCCAAGGGCATCGCTATCTACATGCCTGCCAATCTGGTTCTCGAAAGCAAGTATGCAAGTCTCAGCTTTGCAAAAGAAACCATGTGGGATGACATGATCATCACCCTCGGCAAAAAAGAAGCTGCTGAAAGAGTAGTAGCAGATGTGACCGCCGGCAATCTCGATGAAATGAGAAATCTGGTCGCAGCTGCCAGCCAGAACCCAGACGATGAATCATATCGCATCGCTCTGCGCGAACTGAACTTCGCAGTTTACTCAGAAAAACTTCTGCCCCGCTCAATTGAAGGCGAATTCACCACCCTCTTCGAAACCTTCAAAAATACTGTAACCGGTAAGTAAAGCTCTAAAGCAAAAAAAAGACGGTGCCCTTGGCACCGTCTTTTTTGCTTTAGCACGGTTCCTGAGCTTTTATTCCTTAGCCTGCCGAAGAAGTCGAAAAAGCGGACTTGTCGCCTCAAGTTTGCTCTGCAACCGGGTAAGGGGGGCCATTTTTTTCACTATGTTTCTGGTTACAATTTTTGCGATAACATCCGATTGTCAGGAACCCGGGAGGGTTTTCACAATTTTTTAGAGAAGTTATCTTGACAGGGTACAAAACTGTTCTTATAATCAAGAAATCAGTATTCTCTCCGTATAACAAGTATCTTTTTCCTGTATAAGAGTATAAGGAGTAATAAGTATGAAGCGAATTCTTTCCGTATTTGTAATCGCCCTTCTGGCATGTGCCTTTTGTGCTCCGGCCAATGCAGCCGCTCAGAAGGAATGGACCTTCATGGTTTTCCTCAATGCCGACAACAACCTGGATTCATTTGGAGTTGGTGACATTGAAGAAATGGTAAAAGCCGGTGGTTCTAACGATGACATCAACGTTGTCGTTCTCATCGACCGCGAACACGGCCCGGCCACCCTCAACTATGTAACCAAAGATGGCGCTCAGGTCATCGGTGAACCCGGCGAAATCGACATGGGCGACTACAAAGAATATGTAAAATTCGTGGTCGAAACCGTACGCGCCTACCCCGCCAAACATTACTGCTCAGTAATGTGGAACCATGGTTCAGGCTGGAAAGATGCCCACGGCGACATCATCAAAGGCATCTCCTATGATGACCAGTCAGGTCACCACATCACCACCAACGAACTGACCGTCGCTCTCGATGAAATCAAAGCCGCAATCGGCAAAAAGATCGACGTTTTCTGCTTTGACGCATGCCTGATGCAGATGATCGAAGTTGCCTACGCTATCAAAGATGGCGCCGACTACCTGATCGCTTCAGAAGAAACTGAACCGGGCGAAGGTTACCCCTACTTTGAAATCCTCAAAGGCCTCAAAAATGGCGTAGCACCTGAAGCTTTCTCGAAGCACATCGTTGAAGTATATGCCGCTTCCTATAATGGTGGCAGCGCCGGTAATTCTTCTTCAACCCAGTCAGCTCTCAAATGCAGCGAAATCGACAATGTTGCCGATGCCATCAACGGTTTCTGCAAAGCTTCTATGTCAGCCAACTATGGTGCCCAGTTCAAAGCAGCTCTCAACGCCGCCCAGAAGTTTTATTATCGCACCAACATCGACTTCGGTCACTTTGTAGCTCTCACCAAGAACAGCATCAAAGACGAAGCTTTCCAGACTGCCGCCGACAAAATGCAGGCTGCTCTCAACAAACTCGTTGTATCGAATGGTATCAGCGGTTACAACACCAAGAACGCTACTGGTCTGGCTATCTACATGCCAGCTTCTTCTTACAGCTTCGCAGCTGAATACAAAGACCTGGCCTTCGCCAAAAACACTATGTGGCAGGCAATGGTCATGGATTATTACAAGAAGACCACCACTCAGAAGCTGGTTGCTGAAGTTGCCAGCGGCGATCTCTCTGGCCTGATGAGCTATGTAGCCACCGCCAACGAAAAGAACCGCGAAGTCAGCGCCGACATCATCGCCAAGATGAACTTCAGAGTTTTCACTGAAGGTGGCATGGATAACGCCACTCAGACCAACGTCAAAAACCTGCTCAGCGAACTCAAGAACAAATAAGCATTAACTGTAAAAAGCCGGGGTTGCGACCCCGGCTTTTTTATTTGCAGATTTATTTTGTAACCAGAGCAATTTTTGTGCAAAATAGGAGGAGATGAAAGCAAAGCACCATATATCCG
>CAZPCO010000484.1:0-2952 GCA_964585025.1 uncultured bacterium
AACCGCAACGCCGCGATCAGATATATCATTCCTTACCTCAAAAAAGAGGGCATCAAGAAAATCGACCAGGCGATCATTACCCACCCGCATAGAGACCACTTTGGCGGTTTTATCGACCTGCTCAAGGAATGTGATTTTGGTGAATTCGTTTATGCAAACGATTCAGAAATATCATCAGAAGGCGAAACAACCAAAGGCGGCGGCAATGATGCCATCGTTTATGCCCAGCTCAGAACCCTGATTCTCGACAAAAAGATCCCCTACCGCAAAGCCAAACTCGGCGAACTTCTCAACTGGGGCAAAGACATCAAAGCCGAAGTATTGAGCTGCGACACCAACCGCGATGATGTTCCACCAGCCGACACCCTCAAAACAAATCCAAACGAACTTTCGGTTGTAATCAAGCTGACCGCCGGCAAAGTCAGTTACCTGCTGACTGGCGATGCCGAAAAAACAGCTGAAACCAACATGATCAGCAACCATGGCAAAAAGCTGGCCTGCACGGTTCTTAAATCCGGTCATCATGGCAGCAAAACTTCATCCAGCCACGCCTTCATGGATCTGGTCCAACCAGAATACGGCATAATCAGCGCCGGCACCGGCAATTCATTCGGGCATCCGACTCAGGTCGTTCTCGACATTTATGACTACTACCACATGAAGGTATTCAGAACCGACAAAGACGGTACCATTGAAAGCTATACCGATGGCAACACCGTTACCTTCGTCACCAACAACAGTCCGCTTGAATTCACCAGCAAGCCCAAAGTCATCGCTCTTACTGCCAATTCAGCAACCCTCCAATGGGAAACCAACCGTGGTTCAACTTCAATGGTCAACTACGGCACTGCGTCTTTTGATCAGAGTAAGGAATTCAACCATTCGGTGAAAGTCCACACCGTTACTCTCACTGGTCTCAATCCCTCGACTACCTACAAATATCAGGTTGTCTCAAAAGACCCTCGCGAAGCTGAAAAGATGATTTCGATCGAGGCTACCCTTACAACCCCGGAAGGCTCTGGCGACCCGCTTCCAAAAATCTCCAAAATCAGTACCAATTTCAGCCGTGTATACATGAAGCACCCTTTCAAGATTCTGGTACCGGTAAGCAACCCAGCGGATGCTCCATCGAAAAGCCTGACACTTGAAGTTTATCATTCGGCCATGGATGAATCGAATCTGATCGACAAAGTCAAATTCGACAGTATTCCAGCTGCCTCCGCCCTGGAAGCAATACTTCCGACTCAGATCGACTGGATCGGTCCGGTGGAAATCATCGCTGTTCTCAAACAGGGTCGATCAATAATCGATACTTCATCGATCAACATCAATGTAGAAGCCAAAGTCATTCTTGTAGACTGCGCTCATGGCAACAAAGATTATTTCACCGGTCGTTTCGCGGGCATGAAAATGGATCTCTTCCAGAATTATGGTTTCCAGATGCGCAGTATTTCTAAGGCTATCACCTTTGACAGCATCGATGACGCCTTTGTAATTCTGTTCCCGCATCCTACAGTGGACTACAAAGCAGAAGAAGTCACCGCGCTAAAGAAATTTGTTTCCGGCGGCGGTTCATTGCTGATGTTTGCGCAATCTGACTATCGAAATCTTTCGAATCCAGACATGTTCAATTCGATTCTGAAAGGCGTTGGCAGCAAGATCAGATTCAACGATGACCAGGCATGTGACCCTGTCGATAATATCGGGCCCCCGTGGCGCATGTTTGTAAAAACTTTCCCGACTCCAGAAATCACCGGGAAAGAAGTGAACAAACTGCTGCTTAGAAGCTCATGCACGCTGATCAATTCTAAAAACGCCGGCCTGGCTGCAGCCAAGAATCTTTTTCTGCTGGCAACCGGTGATAGTGATTCCTATAATACTGAATCAGACGCTATGAACGATGGTTACATATATGCCAGCCATACCCCGTTGCTGCCGATTCCGGTCGCTGCAGCCGAAGATCTTGGTTATGGCCGCGTAGCCTGCTTCTGCGAACCCTTCTACCAGGATAACTTCTACAACACACCAGGTGATCTGGGTACCGTAGCATTCAACCGGAACGTCGTTAAATGGCTAAGCCTTGGCCGTGAAAAGAACGTAAAAAGTCTGGTCAGATATATTTCTGAACTTGATCAGGAAAACGATCCGGAAGTTCGTGCCGAGCGCTATGAAGCCCTTTCCAAGTCCGTCATGAAAAAGGTCAGACGTGAAGTCGACTATGACCAGAATTCGCTCGGTGAAATCAACACTATGCTGAACGAATTCAACAGTCCGACCGTCGATCAGTTGAAACTTCAGATCGACCAGGTATATCGATTTGACAGACTGCACGGCAACAATTAATATCGATAATTGAGAATCTTGCAGGGAACGACTTCTGATCGTTCCCTGCATTTTATTATGCACTATGTATGAAATACAGTTCCCGGATCCATCATTAGCCGACCAGGATGGTTTACTGGCCCTTGGCGGCAACCTCGAGACCGATACCTTATTGAATGCCTATTGCCATGGCATATTTCCCTGGTCGGTACGGCCGATTTCATGGTGGTCGCCGAATCCACGGGCAATTTTTGACCTGCAGACCTTCAGGCTCAGCAGACGAATGCAGCGCCTTTATAAAACCGGAAAATTTACCTTCAGTCTCGACAGGTGTTTCACCAGAGTCATGGAAGGGTGCGCTGCCTCAGCTCCAGGGCGGGAAAGCACCTGGATCAGCAAAGAATTTATCAGAGCCTACACCCGTCTGCATGAACTGGGGCATGCTCACAGTGCTGAAGTCTGGCAGGACGGCACCCTGGCCGGCGGAGTGTATGGCGTTGCCATTGGGGGCTTTTTTGCCGGGGAATCGATGTTTCATACCATCACCAACGCTTCGACTCTGGGTCTGAATTTTCTTATCAGCCACCTGCGCAATCGCGGTTTCGAACTTTTTGATTCACAGGTAATTTC
>CAZPCO010000485.1:0-2948 GCA_964585025.1 uncultured bacterium
TCTATTTAACTGTTAGTCAAGAAATGATAGATTTGTTGCATGAAAAAGCCGGATTCGCTCACCAGAAAGATGATCAACAGAACCTTGAATACTCAGTCTTCAAGCGTGCAGAACCGTCTGCCTCCGCTCAAGCGGCCTTCTGACCAGAAATCGGAACAAGTTCGGATCAATTGCCACGAATGCCAGTTTTTTTACGTTACCTGGCAGCCTTCCACTCCTTACGGCTGTAAAGCCCACGGCTTTAAATCGGCCCAGATACCATCCATGGTTGTTTTTTCCAGTTCCGGAGAGCGTTGCCTTCTGTTCCGACCCAAGGTCTGAACCCATAAATTAATTGCGTCAAGCTGTTTTTTATGTTATCCTTACCGCCGGTTTTTGCAAACAACCTCATTCCAGAATGAATTGCATTTGTCTGATTTTTTCTCTAAACCATCGCCGGAACAAAGCCGATAGCTATTGAGAAAAAGTTCCTGCCACAGTCAGGCAAATTGCAAGGAGGCGCAGAAAAAAGCAGATGACACGTCGTAACAGGATTCACTTCATTGGCATCGGCGGCGTTGGAATGAGCGGTCTTGCCAGTATTTACCTCAACAAGGGTTACAAAATTTCCGGTTCAGACCTCAACGGCAACGACAGAACCGAAGATCTCAAAACTCGCGGTGCACGTATTTACACAGGGCCCAATGCGCGCAACATTCCCTCAGATACTGGTAGAGTAGTTGTATCTTCAGCAATCGCCAGCGACAATCCAGAGCTTCTGGCGGCCCATAAACGCGGTTTGCCGACCATCCATAGATCTGATCTTCTGGCAGAGCTTTTCCTCGATTCAAACTGCGGCATTGCCGTAGCCGGCTGCCACGGCAAAACTACAGTCAGCTCGATGATCGCAACCGTACTTAAAACTGCCGGAAAAGACCCGACCTGCGTTATCGGCGGCAACGTCGCCGCTCTCAAAGGTAACGCCTGTGCCGGCAACTCGAAATTTTTCGTTGCTGAAGCTGACGAAAGCGATGCAACTTTTCTCAAATATTTCCCCCAGTTCGGTGTTATCACCAATATCGACAACGACCACATGGACCACTATTCGAGCATCGAAGCGATTATTAAAGCCTTCGAGCTCTTTGCCAGCCACATTTCGCCCGAAGGCGCTCTGTTTGTATGTGCTGACGACCCAATCGCCCGCAATCTGATCATACCCGAAAACCTGCGCACCATTACTTACGGCATCTCAACCGCTGCCGACCTGATGGCCGACAACATTGAACTGCATCCGTTCGGGTCCAGCTACGATCTGCTCATCGGTGGTCAGAACTATGGCCGAATTCATCTGGAAGTGCCAGGCCGCCACAACATTCTCAATTCTTTGCCGGTCATCGGTTTCTGCCTCGAAATCGGCATGGCTCTCGAAGACATTCAGACCGGCTTCACGATTTTTCATGGTGCAGGCCGGCGTTTTGAAATCAAAGGGCAGGTTGAAGGCGTCACCGTCATCGACGATTACGGTCATCACCCCAACGAAATCAAAGCCACCCTGGAAGCAGCGAGTTCGCTGGGTGCCCGGCGCGTCGTCGTGGTATTCCAGCCGCATCGTTACTCGCGCACCCTTTTCCTCTCGCAGGAATTCGGCCGCTGTTTCGACAATTGCGACAAGCTTTTCATCACCGATATTTACGCCGCCTCGGAAAAACCAATTCCAGGGGTTACCAGCAAGGTCATTCTCGACCATATGCCGGTAGCACATCGCCGCAAGGTTAAAATGGTCAAGAATGTCGAAGACGTTAAATACCATCTTCTCAACTATGTTGAACCGGGCGACGTAATTTTCACCATCGGTGCCGGCAGCATTACCAGAGTCGGCCCCGAGATTCTCGAGTCGATGAAAGCCCGCAGTCTCAGTTACACCGCCATTCCGGTCGGCGCAGCCGTATAAAGAAAGGCGACAATATGAGCGTCATTACCGCACTGTTTCTCTTCAGCGTCTCTGTCGTTCTCTCACGCGCCACCGTAACGGTCGGCTTCAAGATTCTCGATCTGATCAAAGCCAGATACGGTTCTTAAGCATAGATTCCTGAATCTTTTCCCGCAGATAACAACAGCGGCCGGCAACATATGCCGGCCGCCGTCATTTTTCGTCATTCTCAAGGCGTAGTGATAGCCACGGCATAGGAGCCGCTGGCGAGCATATACTGCCTGGCTGCTTCGCTGACAATCTCCGGCGTAGCTGAAGCCAGAATCTGCGGGTAACGTCGGTAATAATCGAATCCCCTGCCAAGAAGCTCGTCGGAAGCGAAATTTTCTGCTAACGACAGATTGTCTGCAAGCGAGAGTGCATACTGCCCGATCAGAAATTTTTTCGCCGCCGTAAATTCTTCTGGCGTAAAGCCGGTTTTAAAGGCCTCGATTTCTTCCCTGAGGCGTTTTGCCGCTTCCGGGGCCCGGGCAGGTGACGTCACCGCCGCAGCCAGAAAATAACCGGTATTGGCCATTCCGGTGTTGAAAGCCCAGCTGTAAATAGCAACGGCATCACGATCGCGCAGGTTTCGAATCAGCCGAGAATTATTGCCGCCAGAGAGAATCGTCTGAGCGATTTCCAGTGCAACACAACGGTCGTCGGCTACCGGCAGGGTTCTGTTAACATAAACGATCTGCGCCTGTTCGATGTTCTTCTTCAGAGAAATCTCGAGCGGACCTTTAACGTCCTTGAGATCAAGGTCTTTCATCTCACGCGGCTGACTGGAAGAAAATTTTGCCAGATTGCCCAAAAGCCAATCCCGCATTTCGCGCGTATAGAAATCGCCTACAATCGCGACAACCATGTTGCCGCCGACATAATGCCGTGAGTGGAAATCGACGAGATCCTGTCTCTTGATGCGTTTCAGATCATCGAGTCTGCCATAATGCGAATAGCCTACCGGTGTATCGGGGAAAATAGCCATCAGCGCCTGCTG
>CAZPCO010000486.1:0-2946 GCA_964585025.1 uncultured bacterium
GGTTACCGGCCGACTTGAATGGACGATGCCGAGTTTCGGGCTTTTCATTTCGGCTTCAAGAGCCTCGAAGCCAAGGGCTTTTATTTCAGAGATGATAGTGCGGCCCAGACTGTGGGCGACCATGAGATTCTTGGCCTGGGCAGTCTGCTTATGACTGTTTTGAAACAGAACGATGAGCGGCAGAATACCGAATGAAAAGACCACCAGGGTCATCAACAGTTCCGGGGTCGAAAAGGCTTTTCTGTCAGTCATCGCCGCCTCCGATCGAAGCGACATGCTGAATTTTCGGGCTGAGAAAAAATTCATGGGTCATAAGCTCGTAGGCCTTGCGATTGTCTTCTGAGGCGTCGAGGCTTTCCTGGACTATGCGGTAGCCGCCGCTGCCCGCCTTTTCAAAGTAGAGCGGATTGTTGAAATTGTGGAATACCCACAGATCGCCTTCCTGGTGCTGCTTGTTGACGAAGAAATTGACGTAGTTGCCAAAAATTATATTCGATACCTCAGAAATTTTTCCAAGGCAGTTGGCATCCCATTTGTCGGTGGGCTGGTCAGGATAGATGCCGACTTTGGTCAGATCGGCAATATTTCCGTCAGTGGTTCTGATGCCGTAGCACGAAAAAACGCTGGCTTCGATGAGGTTGCCTGAACCCTCGATGATCATTGCCCTCTCACGTGTATCGGTAACGGTTGACTGATAAGGATGATAGAACAGATTAAGATGGCCGAGAGGTGTCACCTTGTCTTCGGCTTTCAGCGAAATGATACTGCCTTTGATTTTGAACGGCCGGTCTGGAGTGAAGCGTGACACGAGGATTGTGCCGGTACCGACATAGACAACCGGAGTTTCGACCTGGAAAGAATCAAGCCAGTAAACCCCGTTCAAAAGCCATCTGCCGTCGGCATCACGCGGAATTTCACTCTCGTCTTTGAGTTTGCGCGTCGCCATCGCCCGGTAATTGAATTTGAAATTGGTCGGATAAAGGTTAGGTGTGCTCTGCTCCGCCGCATTCAGCGCAATTCCTTCGCCTGATCCGAAAATCTTGGTGATCAGGGGCATTGCCAGCGTGCCGATTGCTTCGAAAGGCAGCGTCAGCGTATTCCAGAATGAGCCGCCGACTGCACCGGCTGCGTAACCGAGCTTGCTGAGAAAGCCATCCGGGTCGGGATCGTTGAAATAGCTGAGTGAGAATTCGAGATGTTTTTCGGGGGGTGGGGAAGTGATGCCGTTGGTGACGTTGTTGTATTTGATCTCGAAAACGCGCGCATAAATGCGGGTCTGCTCGGCGACCTTGGTGTCATCCTTGTTCCAGCGATGCTCGAGGCGCAGATGCTCATCGTCACCCGGAAACTTCTTTTGAACCGCTTTGTCGTAATCAGCCTTGCTGTTCGGCAGATAGCGGTCTTCACCCATCAGAGTGTTGGAGACGTATTTCCAGGGAGTTCGGCAGAACGGGCCGCCCGGCATGAATTTCTGGTAGACGTTGGTGCCCTTGTAGTAGGTGTCCTGGATTCCGTCGGTAGATACGTCGCCGAGGATTTCCATCAGGGACTTGTTCTTGTGCGGCATTACCCCGCCATAGACGGTTTTGTGGGTGTAAAGCGAATGATAGATGCTCTGGTTGGCAGCCATGTCGTCTTTGGTTTCCTTGCCATCGCGCCACCAGATGGAGATTGCGTCCCAGAGGGATTTGGAAGGAAAGATCGCCCTGCCCACCGTCGGGAAATACGACATGCCGAAGAACGTATCGTTATACTGAAACGCCTGGTTGTTGCCCGGTTTGGGGTACTTCGGGTCGTAAATGTTGAAAGCGCCACGGTTGGCAAAATCGCTGGTCATCTCGGGGTTTTCGAGAGCAATGATCGTTGGCCCGTGAACGTAGACGCGCGACTGGAAAGGCATATTCCAGAGGAAGAGCCTGCCGCCTGGAGCGTCGGGGTTGTTCATTTCATTGCGCAGAATGTTCTGCACCTGGGTAACATCGGAACTGGTTATGTGGTGGCCGATGATGCTGAACATCGTGTAATTGCGGGCAATCGGCCCCATATTCAGCAACTTGATGTCGCGGGAAATCGTGTAGTCGATTTTAATTTTGCGTCGTTTCTGAAGTGAGACCGAAACATCGATCTGCAGAGTCAGATACCAGTCTTTGGAATACTGGTTGTCAAATTTGGTGGTGCGGTCAGGAGAATGATGGTAGTTGTCGGGGTTATCGAGCGGGCCCTGCGGAATCGGCCGGCAGTCTTTGATATTGGGGAGAATCTTTTCGATCTCAAAGCCGGCGCGGGTCATGTGGTAATCTTTGAGGGTGAGAACCTGGGTGACTTTATCTTTAAGATCGGTGAAATCATGCAGCAATGTTGGATTCAGCCCCGTCGACCCGCCATTTTTGGGCGTCTGCGAAGTGGATGCCTGCCAGAGAAGCTGCTGCAGAAAACCGGTAGTCGTTTTGTCTCTGAAACGTTCTTCGAGTAGCACGCAGGCTTCGTCAGCAGCTGCCTCAGCGAGCTGGCGGGCCATGGTTCGATAAACGGAAATGGCAGCCTGAGAATACTCGGCTGAGCTGCTCTGTTGCAGAAACATGCCCATGAAGGCCAGCAGACCGAGTATCAATACCGCCACCAGGTAAGCGAACCCTTTTCGATTCATCAGCTGCTCCATGTTATTGCTAATAGTACCTTAAAGTCTAACATGCCATCAGATAAGCGTCAAACTTGCCGCTACCAGTCCAAAAAAACTTTTCAGGATTCATGACCCTTCTGTCATTGCGAGCGAAGCGAAGCAATCTCAACTAAGCTGTGATTGCTTCAGGGCTTCACCCTTCGCAATGACACTTTTTAACCATAACTTGCCGCCACCAGCCCAAAAAAACTTTTCAGGATTCATGACCCTTCTGTCATTATATATTCACCTTGTGGTGAATATATGTGCTGAATACCCATGAATAG
>CAZPCO010000487.1:0-2946 GCA_964585025.1 uncultured bacterium
CGAAAACAGTTTCGGAGTTGCCATGCCGGCCATGGCCACTCCAGGCTCTGCCGGCTACGATCTGTGTGCAAGCAGGCATGTGGTTATCGCTCCCGGAAAGCACGCAATGGTGCCGACCGGCTTGAGAATTTCCATGCCCCCCGGACTCGAAGCGCAGATACGCCCGCGTTCCGGCCTTGCTGCCAGACACGCGGTTACGGTTCTTAATTCACCCGGTACCATAGACAGCGACTACCGTGGTGAAATCTGTGTAATTCTGATCAATCATGGCGAAAACGAGTTCATGATTGAACCAGGCATGCGCATCGCTCAGATGGTGTTTGCGAGAGTTACAGAGGTTGAATTCACATTACGGAAGCAACTCGACGGTTCCTGCCGGGGTGAGGGTGGTTTCGGCTCGACGGGCGTCAGATAATCTTAGCATGAGGTAAAAATGAAGCGAAAAAAAGTAGCGGTAATAGGTTGCGCCGGGAAGATGGGACAGGTCGTCTGCAGATATCTGCTTTCGCACAGTAATTATGAACTGGCTGCCGGAATCGATGTCAGCCGGGCCGGGGATGACCTGGGCAACATGCTTGGTCTTGGCAACACCGGCATAATTATCTCGCAGAACCTTCAGACAACCATTTCTGAATCTCATATCGACGCCGCGATCGATTTCACCACTCCTGAATCCGTGGTTGCCAATGCTGCTGTCTGCCTGCAGGCCAAAGTACCTGTTCTGATCGGAACTACAGGTATCAGCCAGGAAGACCAGGTCAAGCTCGACAATCTTGCTCAGAAGATGAATTCCGGGGTAATGATCGTACCAAATTTCGCTATCGGCGCAATTCTTATGATGGACTTTGCCCGCAAGGCAGCCAGATACATGAAAAATGTCGAAATTATCGAACTGCATCACCCGCAGAAACTCGACAAACCGTCGGGAACAGCTATCAGAACACGTCAGGGCATTCTGGAAGAACTTGGAATCAATGATGAATCATTGCCCGAAGAGGTGCCGATTCACTCAGTGCGACTGCCAGGTCTGGTAGCGCACCAGGAGGTCATTTTTGGCGATATCGGGCAGACCCTCACCATCAGACATGATTCGCTGAACCGAGACTCATTTATGCCAGGAATCGGGCTGGCTTTGAGTCAGATTCACACCTTCACGGGCCTCAGAATTGGCCTCGATATCTAAAGTAAAAAAACTGTTAATTGGGCGGCAGAATCTTGTCGATAGTTCCTCAGGAACACATAAGAAGTTCAAAGGAGGCACGCAACATGATTCTTCCGAATACCCCGCTCTATCAGGCCAAGACCGATGCAGAATTCCGCATCAGAATGATTCAGCACATCAAATCTGCCTACAAAGACATTCTTGGCAAAGATGCAAATCTTCTCGACCTGCCCAATGGTCTTGAAATCGTGCAGGCAAAGATTCAGCAGCGGCTCTATGATATGAGCAACGGCGAAATCAATCTCTTCAGAGACGACGAAAGACGCGAACAGCTCGCAGCCTGACGGCGCAATTTTCCCCCTGTTACAGATATTCCCGGAGCAATGCTCCGGGATTTTTCATTTTTCCCGGGTGGTGGGAACCTGTTCAAATGGGTTTTGATCCTGACTGCCGGCTGAGATGCCCTTCTCGGTCGAGAAGAAGCGGAAAATTTCGCCCGCCCAGAGTACGACTGAAGTGCCGGCAATAATTACCAGCCAGGTGACCAAATCGAGGGGTTCTGTTCTGAACATGGTTTTGCCGAACTGCACGATCAGAAACTGACCTATCAGAATGGTTGGCAAAATGAGAATGAAGCCCGAGTTTTCGCTCAGACGGCTGAAGGCAGATTTTTTCAATCCCAGTGCTCTGGCGTTGAACATGTTCCAGACCTGCAGCAGAACGAAAACCGTGAAAAAAATCGACAGTTCTCTGACGCTGACCAGACCATCCTGCTGGAAATATTTGAGCAGACCGATCAGCAGACAGTAAAAAGCAGCACCAACTCCAAAAATGTGCAGATACATCGGCCTGGAAACAATGAAGTCTTCTGACCTCCTGGGTGCGCGGGCCATGACTTTCCAGTGCGGCGGTTCGGTCGCCAGAGCAAGCGCGGCAAATGTATCCATAATCAGATTGACCCACAACATCTGAACGACGGTCAGAGGCATCTTGACGCCGATGAAGGGCCCAGTCAGAGCAACAGCCAGCGCGACAAAATTTATGGTCAGCTGAAACATGACAAAACGTTGAATATTGTCATAAAGCGAGCGGCCCCACATAATGCCTTTTACAACGCTGGGAAAAGAATCATCGAGCAGAATGATATCGCTGGCCTCTTTGGCAACCGAAGTTCCTGTCTTACCCATGGCCAGGCCAACATTAGCATGATTGAGAGCCGGAGCATCGTTGGTACCGTCTCCGGTGACCGCCACCACATGGCCGCGCTGCTGCAGGAGTTTTACCATTTTCATTTTATCAGCCGGGCGGGCGCGCGACATGATCTTGATGCGATCGACAATTGCGAGAGCATCTTTATCGTTCATGGCCTGGAATTCAGAACCGGTAATGTGAACCCGATTAGGCGCGTCACCCTGGTCGAGAAGACCGATCTGATTCGCGATTTCCCAGGCAGTGTTGGAATTGTCGCCAGTAATTACCTTAACTTGAACTCCGGCGCTGCGGCAGACATTCAAGGCCATCGGCACATCGGGCCTGATCGGGTCGGCAATCGCAACAAACCCAAGCCACACAAGATTTTTCGCAATATCATCGAGTTCGCCATCCGGCGAATTCGTGAAACCGCGAAGAAATGCAAACCCGAGAGTTCGCATACCGCGGCCCTGCTGCACTCTAAGTTCTTCGGAAATTTTCCCGGCGAATGTTCCGATAGCCTGCAGCCCTTTATCGGTAAGGATTTCACTGCATTTTGAAATGATAAGCTCGGGAGCCCCTTTGAAATACAT
>CAZPCO010000488.1:0-2940 GCA_964585025.1 uncultured bacterium
ACCTGAAGCAGGCTTCAACTGATTTTAAGGTTTAAAAATGCCCGGTTAAATGGTAAATTTATTCCATGAGTGATCTTGAAACACCCTGTAAAACTGATGACGGATTTGGCATTCTGCCGGTTACTTACATGCCTGGGCCACTGAAGCGTCTTTTAGGCCACACCTGCTTCAGGCTGGATGCTGAGTCGGTTTCTGTTGGCGCCACGGTCGGTCGGCTCGAAACTTCCTGGGCCGATATTTCTGCAGTTGAAGCCGTTGACAGCGGTGTAATTTTAAAGCGCTTGTCAGGCCCGACAATGAAAATTGCCTGTGGCAGCAGATATCGACATGTTGCTGGCCTGGCTGCCCGCCTGCATCAAGAATATAATGACTTTCATTCAATTTATGATCAGCCGGCACCAGTCGAATCAGCTGCTGGTATGGCTCTCTTTTTTCGCTGTCTTGATTACCGCGCCTTACCATATGTCAGGGCCGTTGAAGCCCTGTTAAAAACGGCTGCAGATAATTATTACACTGATATTCACCTTGAGCCGGTCGGCTCAGCAAGAGTTAAAATTACCTGCCGGCAGAACGGTGAAGTGAAACCGGCGGGTGAAATTTCCTCCGAACGGCATGAGCGGCTTACCGCCCGTTTGAAACATCTGGCCGGCTGTCTGTCGCACGTATGTGATGCTGCCCAGGAAGGTGCCTTTCGACATAACGGATTTTCGGTGCGGGTATCTACTTTTCCCTCTGGAGCCGGTGAGCGGGTGTCACTGCGGCTTATTACTGCGCTGCGTTTTCCGCGCGTCGCTGATCTGGGCTGGAAGACGGAGAACGCTGCTGCATGGTTGAATCAGATCAAAAGCGGCCGGGGGCTGTATCTGATTTCCGGTCAGGTCGGCAGCGGCAAAACCACCGCGATGTATGCCACTCTGGCGGAACTGTCTGCCTCGGAGGACGGACTGCGGGTAGTTACGATCGAAGATCCGGTGGAAGCGGTTATTCCAGGCATCTGTCAGTCGTCACTCGACCAGTTACGTGAAAAGGATCTGGCAGCTGCCTTCAAACACCTTCTGCGCCAGGATCCGAACATTATCGCACTCGGCGAAATTCGTGATGTCAAATGTATAAGAGAAGCCATGCAGGCAGGTTTATCCGGGCATCTGGTGCTTGCCACTTTTCATGCCGGTTCGATTGGCGAAGCGCTCGATCGCATCAGGCAGATGAGTGGCGAAGACTGTCTGGTGCTTTCCGGGTTGAAGGGTATTCTTCACCTTTCTCTGGTTCACAGACAGCAGGGTGTTTTTCCTGAAGTAGATTTTGCAGTTTTTGACGGTAAGGAATTGAGGAAAATCATATGAATGCGGTGAATTTCCCTGCTCTTGCAAGGGCCTTCGACAAACGTACTCCACTGATGTTTCATCTAGGTGTTCTGTTGCGCGAAAAAATGCCGCTGCCTCAGGCTCTTCGCCAACTGGCCCTGAGTGCAGACAGCAGAGCCATCAAGACGGCTGCTGCCAGTGCGGCTGAAAGGCTTTCTGCCGGGCACCCGGCTGCTGAAGTTTTTGCCGGCCGTGATATGAACGCTTTCCCAGCTCATTGTCGCTATATTCTCGCTTCGCCTTTGCCTGAAGAAACCAGAGGCCGACTGCTCTGCGGCTGGCAGAATGATGGTTCACTGACATTTTCGTTCGTTCAACATCTGTATTATCCGCTGCAGATACTTCTGATCGGCCTCATGACCGTGCTTTCGCTGGCAATGTTCGTTTTGCCGCAGTTTCGCGAAATTCTTGGCGGCAGCGGTCTTAAGATGACCGGCATCGAAAAATGGGTTTTCGATCTTTTCTTTTCCCATGACATTCTGGAAATGCTGTTTGCAGCTCCACTGGTATTCATTATCGCCATGACTCTGATATATTATATCGCCAGAATAACCTTCGGAACCCGCAGCAGCCTTGACGAACTCAGTCTTATCCGGCTTTTGAAAGCAGTTCCGGCAGACCAGCGCTTCAAGGTTCTCGAAGCTATGGCAGCAAAACATAATTTCCCGACTCTGCATGCAAAGTTGAAAAACTTTGCCAGGGCGGTAAACGGCGGGCAGACAATTGTTTCTGCCAGTCAGGAAGCTGGACTTAGTGGCACAACCGCCTGGTTTGTTCAAATTGCTGCAGCAACAGAAGAAAATTCACCGATTCTCGAACAGGGAGCAGAAATGCTCGAAACAAGGGTAAGCTGTGCAATGCAACGGGCAGGCAGTCTGCTGGAAATCTTTGCAGTGCTGTCACAGGGGCTGATGTTCGGTCTGATTGTTTACACGGTGTTTAAGGCCATGATTACCATTATGCTGGGGGCGATAGCATGAATGATCGTGACGATCGGCGCGAAACCATTACTTTCTGTCAGTTGCTTTCGGTGTCGTTGCGCAGTGGTCGGCCCCTGCCTGAAGCTTTGGGGCAGATTCATGCCCTGACCCCGGTTTCCAAAGCTTCTCAATGGGCACAAACTCTTGCTTCCCGCCTGGCCGAAGGTCAGTCGCTCCCAACCATCTGCCAGGAACTCGCCGGATTCGATCCGGTTCTGGCGCGGCTGATGCCCCTGCTGGGCGACAATCGGCTCATCCGGGTTCTTGAGCTTTATACGGGATTTCTCGTTAATCTTGAGCGCATGCGGGAAAACATGAAATCGGCATTTTTCTATCCTTCCGTTGTGCTCGGATTGCTGCTTGCAAATCTGATTCAGCTGAATTTCGGCCTTTTCAGGCAGGTTTATCACGTGGCCGGGGAAAGCAATGCAGCGGTTCCTCTTACTGTCCGGCTGCTCTATTTTGCCGAACCTTCATTCTGGCCTTTTTCGCTGTTGATTCCACTGTGTCTGCTGTTAACGCTGCTGTTCATGCTTAAGGCGATGCTGGGCGGATCCTACGAAAGTCGGTCTCTGGTTGCCAGACTTGCCCAGTTC
>CAZPCO010000489.1:0-2939 GCA_964585025.1 uncultured bacterium
GGTGGTTTCGAGAGTCAACGGGCAATGCAGAGAGATTATGTCAGAGGCGGCAAGCAACTCCGGCAGACTGACATAGCTGATTTCTGCCTGGCCAGCGTATTCATGATCCGGGCGCGGATCATAGGCAAGAACCTGCATGCCGAAGCCTTTGAGAATCGCGATCAGGCAGCGGGCGATTTTACCGGTTCCGACGATGCCGGCGGTTCGGCCATGCATATCGAAGCCCAGCAGGCCGTTGATCGAGAAATTGCCTTCGCGGGTTCGCATCCAGGCCTTGTGCGTCTTGCGATTCAGGGTCAGCATCATTGCGACGGCGTGCTCAGCTACTGCGTATGGTGAGTAAGCCGGAACGCGAACCACATGGATGCGCTCGAAAGCAGCCTTGAAATCGACGTTGTTGTAGCCGGCGCAGCGCAGACCGATGATTTTAACGCCTCCCGCCACCAGTTTGTCGATTACTGAAGAATTCAGTTCATCGTTGACGAAGGCGCAGACACCATCGTAACCCGCTGCCAGTTCTGCTGTCTGCAAGTTGAGCCTGGTTTCAAAATAGCTGATTTCAAAGCCAAAGCTGCGGTTTGTTGTATTGAAAGACTTCTGGTCGTAGGGCCTGGCATCGAAAAAGGCGATTCGCTGCTGCATCGGCTATGCCTCCAGTTTTTTAAATGATACTAATTTACAGGCATAATATATCTCATTCAGACGAAAAGTCCAGTGATATTCAGTGAATGACAACGCAATCATCGTTAAGCAAGATCAATATAGTTCATTTTTTTCGACAAGGGGGTTGATTGTTTGAATAAGCATTAAAAGCTAAAATCAGGCCATCAAATCTGAACGCAGGAGTGCAAAAATGAATAAAATTGCTCTGATGGTTATGATTCTGGTGGTTTTTTGTGCAGGCATCGTTTCGGCAGCCGGTTCAATCGAAATCACTCCGGTGAAATTTGAAGAGGTCGATGCCGGAATGGCTTACAATGTTGCCAAAGTTCCGGTGGAAGATCCGGAATCTATGGTTGGCGCAAGGATCGCGATTGTTGCAGCCCATGGCTTTGAAGAAATTGAAGCCCTCTACCCGATCGACTATTTTCTCTCACGAGGTGCCGAAGTGGAAATCATTGCACCTGACTGGATAAAAGACCGGGTCATGGCGGTGAAATTTCTCAAGCCCTCGGTCTGGATTCCGGTGACCAAAAATATCTCCCAGGCAGTGGTAACCGATTATTGCGCGGTGGTAATCCCTGGCGGGGCATGGAATCCGATTATCATGCGCACTGACCAGCAGATAATCTCTTTCATTCAGGAAGCGCAGAAAGCCAACAAACTTATAGCCGCAGTCTGCCATGGTCCACAGGTGCTGATCAGTGCCGGCCTGGTGAAGGGCAGAATGGTAACCGGTGTTGGAGACATAAGAGTTGACCTGGCTAATGCCGGTGGCGAAGTGGTGCATGATCAGCCGGTAGTTGTAGATGGCAACATCCTTACCAGCCGTGACCCCAACGATATGGCCGAATTCAGCAAGGGCATCGAAACTTACCTGAAGAAGAACCTGGCCTTCTGTCGCTCGCAGGAAAAGGATTCTGCAGTCGGCCTGTCGGTTTCAGCTTCGATGCAGAGGTCAGGTTCATGGTCAACGGTCTGCGAAGTCTGTAAGGGAACCGGCAGACTATACGGCGGCCCTGGTTATTACCCCTACGATTGTCACAACTGCAAGGGAACCGGCAAGGTTCAAACCCAGAAACCACCGGTAAGCACCGACCACTGATCAGGCAGGGTTTAATCGAGATTGCGCGGTTGGAGCCGGCAATCTCGATTAATTCAGCGTTTTTGTTTATGATTTGTCTTTAAATTCTGATCAGAGTAGAATCTTTCAAAGGCTTAAACGAATGAAATTAAAAAACGTTCTAACCTGTGAGCACACCAGACTGATCGAGCACAATGAAAATTTTGGGCTTTACTTGTTCAGTGCCACGCCTGATCAGGATCTGCATCTTGAATTCAAGTCACAAAGTCTGGCAATTTTCGTCTGCCTGACAGGAAGACTGGTAAGCAGTACTCAGACTCTCAGTTACCATCTGAGCGAAAATCTTATCTCGTTCGCTCTTGAACATGACTGCAAAAAGGCAGTCCCGGCGGGAGTTTTCACGGAATTTCTGGTGATTTCCTTTACCCGCGAAACGCTGGAATCGTTGATCAAAGTGGCCAGAGAAGATGTAACCCTGACGATGAGCCATTTTACTTCGTGTCAGTGCACTGTTCACAACTGCAATTCAGATATTCTCAATCTTTCTCGAAAGCTTCTAAAGGAGTCGACAGAAAAATACTGGGGTCGTGAACTCAATCTCAGATTCATTTTTCAGGAACTGCTGATCAGTTTCATTCGCCTTTTCGCTGCAGATAAAGAACAGGCAGTCAGTCAGACCGTGAATCTGGCCAGGAAACAGCTTGAAGCCTCCATCAAGAATGATCTGGATCTGGACGAACTGGCAGATTATTGCGGAGTATCAAAGAGCCATCTTTGCCGGGTGTTTAAAAAGGCTACCGGGCAAACGATCAGCCAGTATTTCAATGCCTGCAAAATTGATACAGCCTGTAATCTGCTCCGGGAAAGCGGCCTATCTATCGAAGAAATCGCCATTCAGTCAGGATTCAACAACCCGAGTTATTTTTTCCGGGTCTTTAAAAAGCAGACCGGCAAATTGCCTCTCGAATGGCGAAAAACATATTCCCTTGCAAACGATCTAAAGCTTGCTAAAGGCAAAACCAGATAAAAGTTAGCTTGAGCCTCATCGAACAAGCACTTATAGCATCGCCCGGTTAGCATGAATATGCGATCTCGAACTTAAAAACACAATTGCTTTACTGAAACAGGCGGTTCTGCTATATTGCAGCGGTACATAACAGCTCGTAACTAATACATCCCGAAGGGGAGGTTTTTG
>CAZPCO010000490.1:0-2935 GCA_964585025.1 uncultured bacterium
TGCGCCCCTCAATTACCGAGGCTTTCCGAAGAGTGTCTGCACCTCCGTCAATGAAGTGATCTGTCATGGAATTCCTTCTGACCGTGCACTCAGGGAAGGCGATATCGTTAACGTCGATGTCACTTCGATTCTCAACGGTTTCTATGCCGATGCCAACATGACGTTTTTCGTTGGCGAATGCAGTCAGGACGCTCATAAAATTGTCGAAGTGGCGCGCGAGTCGCTCAAGCGTGGGCTGGCGATGGTCAAACCCGACAATACGATAGGCGATATCGGCTGGGCGATTCAGGAATATGCTGAAGGAATGGGCTGCTCGGTGGTTCGCGAATTTATCGGGCATGGCATCGGCAAGGTTTTTCACGAGCCGCCTGATGTGCCGCATTTCGGGCGCCGCGGAACCGGTGTCACTCTGGTGCCGGGTATGGTATTCACCGTTGAACCGATGGTCAACATCGGCAAACGTTTTTTGCGGGTTCTCGAAGATGAGTGGACCGCTGTGACCCGTGATGGTTCTCTGTCGGCGCAATTCGAGCAGACGATTGTCGTGACCGGTTCCGGCTACGAAAGTCTTACTCCCTACGATTTATAATTCTGCAGATAAAAAACAGGAGATACAATGGAAGAGCTGCTGACCAATTACCTGCGCTTTCTCGATGAAGAAATATATGGCGATACCTGCTTCGACCCTGATATCCCGATTCAAAATCAGTTTGGCGAAATTCTTGACGAACTCGATTTCCGACTGGCAACCGTCAAATTTGAAATGGACTCACTGGTCGAAATTCCCATGAATGCAATCAGCAGCGAGACCACGCTTCGGGAACTTGTCGAGAGGGTTGCTGCCCAGCCAAAAATAAGCAAAGCCGAGGCCCCGGCGTTTCTGAAAAAGAAGAAGAGCGACCTCACCAAGATAGCCCGCCTGATGGCCGAAGACCTGCAGAGCATGCTTGGCTGATTTCGGAAAACAGCCGTCCCGGCCTTCAGGAAGTTCAAGGATATGCTGAGAATAGCCGACTGGAGCATCATTTTTTACACTCTGATGCTTGGTTGGTTTTTTCTTATGCTCGGACTGCCACTTTTATATGTTGCTTATGAGCTGATCAAGGACCCCGGGGTCATTTTCAGACTTGGAGACATCAAGGCAGAGGAAGCGGCGCCATTGTTGCTGGTTGTGATTCTTTTTGTGCCGGTTATTTTTGGCATGCGCTATTTTTGGCGGCTGAACGCTTTCTTCGTCGTCGAAAAGAGCGGTGACTGGGTGTTTCGCAATTTTTTGTATCTGACCCGGGTTAGAATTGCTGCCGGGCAGCTGCGGCAGCTCGAAGGCGTTTTTGAGCGTTCCATGGACGACAATAATCGCGATTATATCTATACCGGCAAAATCGTTGTCAGGCCAGAAGAATTACCGCCGGTCGAATTTGCCCATGACAGCGACCCGTTGCCCGATGGCCGGCCGGCGCTGTATCAGCGTCTGGGCTACCCGAACAATATGCCTTTCGGGCCCGGACCGGCAGGTGGGCAATTGACTCCGATGCACAGCTGGAATGCTTCTGGTCCGGTATTTGTTGCTGAGCAGCTCGAAAAAAGATGACTCAGAGCGGTTGTGAAGAGCACGCGGAATTTTTCAGATATTACTCTGAGGTTCAGAGTGAAGCGCTGCTGGCATATCTGGAGACGCTGCAGGAGCCGATATGGGAATGTGAGCTGATGCGTGTGGCCCTGCCCGCTGCCGATCTGGTCAGCGGTGCGGCTCTTGAGATGTATCGCTGGCATTTTGTGCTGTTTCATGCTCTTTATGTTCTGCAGCCTCATTTTGCTGGGTGCGGCCGCTATCTGTTTGTCCATTTTATGCGCACCTGCGTCAGAGATATCCCTGAACCAGGCAGATGCCGGTATTTCGATGCTGACCTGGCAGAATTCTGCGGTGCCGGATGTGATTCCGGCGGGCAGTTCTGTGCTTTCCACGGTCGTCGCGGCGATGATCTGGCTGTCGATTTCCTTTCCGAGCGTTATTTTTATCTCGACCCGGCCAATTTTTCGGCTCTGGCTGCTGAAAATGCCGAAAAATTCATCAGCGGTGCCTGGAATCTGTTGCACCACCAGGAAGAATATCGCCGCTGTCTTGCGGTATTGGGACTGCCGGAGGGCGTAAATCCCGATCTGCTGCGCAAGCGTTTTCGATATCTTGCACGCACCCTGCATCCTGATCTCAACGCTGTCGATCATACCGAATTCGCGCGCATCAATTCCGCCTACCGCACTCTTCTGAAGCTTCTGAATGTCTGATACAGAAACAGGCAAAATTGTGCGACCGATACTTTACAAGAAGCGGGTTTGTTCGTATGATTAATGTACGTCTCTTTGAGCGGAGGTTTTGGCATGAATAAACTTGTAGGCCTTCTGGTAGCTGGTGGTCTTGCCTGTGGTGTGCAGGCCATGGCTTTTGACGAAGATAAATTCAGAGCGACCCTCGAGTCGTTCAACAAAGTATCTCTGCCTTCGGTTGCCGGCTCGATCGAAAAGGGTGCCGGCGATGTTGGTTCAGGGCCCAAGGGCGGCCAGCCTCAGGGTGGCGATGATTTCGTCTGGCTCAAAGCCGAGAAAATCAATCAGCAGCTCGAACTGCTGATTCGTGGCATTGAAGGCGCCAAGGGCGTTGCCACAGCTCTGGCGGTAATCACCAATCTGTACAACAGTGACAAGATTTCGGTCGATGTGGCTCTGACCGCCGTGCAACTGCTCAAATTGCGTGCCACCTTTCTCAAGGTTTTTATTACCAACGGCGATACCGAGCTTGAAGTGATGATCAACATTCTTCAGGAACATGAAACCGAGCTTGCCGGCAAGCAGGCTGCCGCAGGGCAGACCAGTGTCAGCGTCGGCGTCAATGGCAAAATTTCCAATCCGCCGCCGGCTGAGCCCGTTCCTGGCAAGC
>CAZPCO010000491.1:0-2934 GCA_964585025.1 uncultured bacterium
ATCTTTATACCGATTTTTAGCCGCGATTTTGATTCTGATCCGGTTTTCTTTTGATTGCATTTAATGCATTGCATGCATATACTTATATAAAGATTCGTTTAAGGAGTTGTTATGAGTACAATAACTATCAGGAACATCGATGATGAAGTTAAAAAACTCCTGCGATTGAGTGCTGCCGCTAAAAATATTTCGATGGAAGAAGAAATCCGCCGGATTCTAAAAATCTATCTTCTGGGGCAGAAGTGCCGGGATGGCCTCGGCACAAGCATTTCCAATCGTTTCAAACGGGCTGGAAATGTCGATCTCCCGGTAGTCGAACGAACCCGGCCACGTGAATTGAAGTTGCCTGAAAACGGTAAACAGTGATGTTTCTTCTCGATACCAATATAATTTCTGAGCTGATGCGTGTCTCACCATCGGTCGAGGTTGTTGACTGGCTGGATTCGCTCGATACGCAAGAAATATGGACAAGCTCCATAACCGTTGCCGAAATTTATCTAGGTATATCCCTGTTACCTTCGGGGCAAAGAAAAACCGCTCTCGCAACTGCTGCTGCTGAAGTGTTTGCAGATGATTTCAGCGGTCGCTGTCTGCCATTCGATTCCCAGGCCGCTCAGGTTTATGCCAGAATAGTTTCAGAGCAGCGCAAAACCGGAAGAACGCTAAGCGTTGAAGACGCGCAGATCGCTTCAATAGCCATAACCTGCAACCTGACCCTGGCCACCCGCAACTTAAAAGACTTTGAAAAGATTGTCGGGCTGCAGTTGTTCAACCCGTGGCAACCAACGATTTCAGTTAAAAGATAGATCAGTTGTCGAGAATTTTCAGGTCGGGAATTTCGGGCTGATCTTGACTTTCAGAATCATCGGTGTCGTCTGAATCGTCGGTATCGTCTGAATCTTCGGCAGACTCTGAATCTTCGTCGGGATTATTCTGGGCGCCGGGGATACGGTTCTTGATGTATTTGTCGATGGCCCCGATCGAGGGCACGGCACCAACTCCGGTCATGTCGCTTCTGCCGCCGCCCGAGGGGACATCGAGTTCTTCTTCGACAACGGTGGTGTTGCTCTCGACATGCGCACCACGACTGCTCATAGAGTCGCCGTAATGTTTATTCATCTTTTCACGATGAGCATCGAACAATTTGTCGTATCTTGTAGAAATCTCGTTCAGGGTCGCAGTCTCACTCGCAGAATTCTGTGCAAAGAAGCCCTTGTCGTCATCGCCGCCCGCCAGCTGAGTGCGCTGATAAAAATCGAGTTCGTCCATCGCCGCCTGGTGCTTTGCCTGGTATTCATCGTAAGCCTGCTGCTTGTGCAGGTTGATTTCTTCCTGGCGCAGCTGCAGATATTGCCGCCGGTATTCGATGCGGGGCCGTTCAAAATCTTTTATATCAGGCCGGGAAGCATCTTCTTCGACTTTCTGGCAAAGACGTTCGCAACCTTTCTGGTAATCTTCAAGGTATTTCATCTGCCGGTCATAATTAGCCCGATGTTCTGAACTGACTCTGGTGCGGGCCTGTTCGATAACTCCGGCTGTTTCAGCTTCGCCCAGCCCGAGCAATGAGGCACGGTTGAGCCCGAAAACCGGCGAAGCCGGCGGTGGAGTGATCGGATCGGTCAGAAACACAGAATCAGGCCCGTCGATGTTCAAATCAAAAAACACCTTCTTCACCGACATTTTTCCCTTGCCATCACCTTCTTCGGCAATCGGCTTATGTACCGTCATCGTCGGTGCGGTATAACTGCCCTTTCCCTGGTCTTCCATGCCTTTCAGCCTGCTGGTGATCTCGATATTGCGCTTCGTGCCATCGCGCTCCGGCTTCGGAGTGGCATAACCGAGCTGGTAATAACGTTCAAGCTTCATGCGGCGGCTCAGGGCATCATAAATCTTCGCCAGCTGTTCGGGGGTGGTCGACTGCAGATACCAGCCGCCGGTCGCTCCGGCAAAGCCTTTCAAAACATCCGTATCGATATCATTGCCCAGACCGACAGTGATCAGTCTGACGCCCTTTTCGCCTGCAAATTTTTTAACCTGATCGGGTGTGTGGGTCGACATCGGCGTCTGGCCGTTCGGAGTGCTGTCGCGGCCATCGGTAAGACAGACCACCGTTTTTAGATCAGCCCGGCCAGCCTTGTTCTGCAATTCTTCGCATGCCTGGTAGAGAGCGTCATAAAGCGCGGTGCCGCCCCAGGGTCGCAGTTTATTGACCGCCGTTACCAGTGATTGACCATCCTGAGAAAACTCATGAGAAAAATCGATGTCACTGCCGAATGACAGCACCGACATCGAGACATCAGCTACCATGCTCTGCACAAAGCTTGCTGCAGCGCGTTTAACCTCGTTCATCGCCGGCTCGATGCTTGATGAGCGGTCAATCACCAGAACCATATAATGGCGGTTCTTCTGAAAGGCCAGTTCAAAACTGCTGATTGCCGTGCCATCTTCGCTGATGACAAAATTATCGGCCTGCAGTTCTGCCGGCTCCTTGTTGAAAACCTTTAAAATCACCCCGATTTTCGGAAACCCGGCTGAATTGACCTGAATGATTTCCGAGGAAAAATCCTTGGCATCGACAGTGACTGCACCTGCAAACAACAGCACCAGACCGAAAAGCATCCGCTTCATATGCATCCCCTTGTTTTGCATTATCGAAAGCTATTATACATCATAAGTTCATGCCATATTACGTAAACAATATGATTGCTTCGCTGCACCCGCAAAGACAATAGGTCTGTCATTGCGAGGAGCGTAGCGACGAAGCAATCTCGGCTGCCTAACTGGGGCTTCGCTGCGCTCGCAATGAAAATAGGCCTGTCATTGCGAGGAGCGTAGCGACGAAGCAATCTCGGCTGCCTAACCAGGATTGCTTCGCTTCGCCCGCAAAGACAATAGGTCTGTCATTGCGAGGAGCGTAGCGACGAAGCAATCTCG
>CAZPCO010000492.1:0-2934 GCA_964585025.1 uncultured bacterium
CTGTGTCTGACCCATATTTCCCATGTTGCCCATCATACCCATTCCGGCCATGCCCATGCCAGCCCCGAGGCCGACGCCCATACCAGCTACGCCGTTCGGATTGGCGGCCGCGGTATTCATGGCGTTGAGTCGTTCGACGGTAGCATAGGCATTGAGGCCCTGGTTGTTGATTGAACCCATGGCATTGATTGCATGTGCGTCAGCCATTTTGTCGGAAATCTTGTCGATGCGTTCCTGGGTTTTTTCGTCGAAATCTGTGTTTTCGATACGGAAATCAGACATTTCAAAACCCAGAGGCGCAAATTCAGGCGCTACAACTTCACTGAGTTTCTTCGACAGCTCGAGGCGGTTCTTGTCAATTTCGGCGTAGCTGAGGCCGGCGGTGGCAAAAATGTCGGTCATCGGCTGCAGAACGCGGTCAACGATGACGTTGCGAATGGCACTGATTGGCAAAACTTCAATGTTGCTGGCAAATTCGGTGAAAAATTTGCGTACATCGGTGATGTGGAAGGAAAAATTGCCAAAAGCCCTCATGCCGACCGGGAATTTGTAGACCGGGTCGGTGTATTTGACCGGGGCTTTGGTTCCCCATTTCTGGTTGACGAATTCAGTTATTCTGACAAAGTAAACATGCGCTTTGTGTTCAGAGGTAAAATTCTGCATGATCTTGGTGAAAGTGGTCAGGAATGGGATGTTGGCAGTTTTTAGCTCGAACATGCCGGGGTAATCGTGAATGGCGCGAATCTGCCCTTCATAGACAAAAATTGCGGCCTGCCCCGGATTGATGATGAGCTTGGAAGCGTTCTTCAGTTCGTCGTTGGTGCCGTTCCAGCGCCAGATAAGCAGATCGGGATCTGCATCCTTCCATTCAATTACAGAGCGGGTCTGATTAGCAAAAAAGCCCATTTTTTCCTCCCGGATTTAAAACTGATTACCGATGGGTAACAAAATTCAGTATAATGAAAATCAGCGGGTATATCAATACCCGTTGTTTACCGGTTTAAATATGAAGTCGAAAAGCAGAAGACAAACTACATCCGTCATCAGGGGAGAAATCTATGGTCAATGAAAACATGCTGCTGAAGACACTTGAGGCAAATGACGCTGAAACAGGCTTGAAGATGATCGAAGCCGGCGAAGACTTTCGGGTGACCGATTCTACCGGTGTTACTCCGCAGCATCTGGCGGCAAAACTTGGCATGAAATCGGTATTGGCGGCTCTTCTCGACCGTGGTGCCGAAGTTGATGCTCAAAATATCGACGGAGTTACCCCTTTGCATCTGGCTGCGGCCCGCGAAAAACCAGAAACCTTCATGATGCTGCTGGTACATGGCGCTGATATGCACCGCACTGAGCGTGACGGCTGGACCCCGCTGCACTGGGCTTCTTACCGTGGCTGCATGCCGATCATCGAAACTTTGATCAGTCTTGGTGCCGTTGTTGACAAACCTGATAATGATGGCTGGACGCCTTTGCATCTTGCCGCCCAGCAGGGAAAAGTTCCCGCCGTTTTGTCGCTGCTCAATGGCGGTGCCAATCGCGATCTTAAAAACGAAAGCGGCCAGACCGCCGTCGATCTGGCCGCTTCACAAAATCATACCGAAATTGTCACTCTTCTAGGTCAATGAGTTTGCTGTCGCTCTGATCCCTGACGTCGTCCGGGTTGATTCCGGTTAGATCGCTGAAGCCGCCGGCCTGAATCCATGAATCGAGCTGTTTGGCGCGCATAATCAGGAACGGATGGCTCATGCGCGACGTGATAAAGGCGGTATAGGTTTTATTGATGAACGATTCATCGATTGCGTCTTCATAAGAACGAATCTGCCGCAAAAATTCGCCTTCATCCATTTCACTGTAGAGTTTCGGGGAAGCAGCTGCCAGTTTCATGAAAGCGCGGTTGGCGATGTGCTGATTTTGAACGCAGATCAGACCAGCCCGGTCGGCCGAAAGTTCTGATTTGCGCTCCCAGTCGAACATGGCCATTTCAAGACCGGCGCTGATCAGGCTTGAAATGCCAAAAGTTGCACCGGCAGCTATGTCTAGAACCATCTTGAAATTGCGGGCCATGGTGCGGTAAAGAACATGCCCGCATTTGATATGGCCAAGTTCGTGTGCCAGAACGAAGAAAATTTCCTCTTCATCCATTGCTTCGATCAGGCCTGAAGTCACGACGATGAAGGGCCGAGTCTGCCCGTAGGTGAAGGCATTGGGAATCGGATGAGTCGTAACATACAGTTCCGGTTCCGGCATGTCAAGAATTCTGGTGGCATAACGCAGGGTTTCCCGAAGCCTCGGCAGCATTTTTCCCTTAACATGTATGTTGCTGGCAAGATTGGTGATGCGGAAAAACTGCTCGAAACCGATTTCCATAAGCTTGGTAACCAGGAATTCAAAGCCTGGAATTGCCTGCAGAGCACTGATTGCCTGGCGGTCCCAGGGGTGCTGAAAACTTTCTGCCTTCAAATTCGGGAAGGTTTTAAAACGCCTTCTGGTTGTATTTTCCTGTGTCATGCCTCTCTCCTTGTCAGTTGAATTCTACTTCAGCATAAAGCAAACCGGGTGATTTTCCAAGCTACTTTAGCAATTCCAGCAATTATCGGTCAGGTCAATAACCCAGCCAGTGTGTAATATCGCCTGCAAAAGATACCAGACCTGCTCCGACAATAAGAATCCAGAGCGGCAACCGGTAATTTCTGGCGTCGACGATGATCTCTTCATCGGTTTCCTTGTCTTCATCTTCGTAGTCAGCGATCAGAGAAGACCACTTTCTGATTCCATAAAAGAAGAAACCAATCAGAAGCAGAAACAGACAGAAGTTAAGAATGACGATCCACATGCCTGGATTATAGACCAGTGAGGCCGCCAATTACAACCGGTCACCGAAAAATAGCGTTGCTATTTTTTGTGGAACGGGTTTTAGAGTTTTCGGCTTGT
>CAZPCO010000493.1:0-2929 GCA_964585025.1 uncultured bacterium
TAGAACGCCGGCCTGTCACGCCGGAGGCCGCGGGTTCGAGTCCCGTCCGATCCGCTCAAAGAGCCATAGAGAGAAATCTCTGTGGCTTTTTTTATTTAACAGAAAACGGAGATTCAATGAATTATATCGAGGCCGTCGGTTACCTTGGTTCATTGCTGGTAGCAGTTTCGCTGAGTATGAAATCTGTTCTTAAACTGCGCTGGATAAATCTGGTCGGCAGCACGTTTTTTTCAATATATGGCTATCTCATAGGCGCAGCGCCAATATTTGTGGTTAATGCCTATATCAGCGTGACCAATGTCTGGTATCTTCTCGATTATTCGCGCAACCATGACAGTTTCAAGCTGGACTCGCTTGCGAATATCGGCCCCAGTTATTTTGGCAAACTCTACGCCTTTTACGAAGATGATATTCGCAGTTTTTTTCCCGATGTGAATTTCGATGCTCTGACCAGAGCGGAAACTTCGATTTTGTTTCGTAACATGATTCCCGTCGGCATTTTCTCGGTGTGCCCTCTCGAAGATGGCCGGGCAAGAATTCTGATGGATTATGTCATCCCCGAATTCAGAGATTTTAGATTTGGCAATTATCTCTACCAGAAAAAATCCTATCTCTTTCGTGACCGTCAGATTTCGCAGCTAGAAGCTGTAACCAGCGTCGAAGCACACCGGCGTTATCTGATCAAGCAGGGTTTTCATGAAGAGTATGACGAAAAGACACAAAAAATGACTCTGGTAATGAAAATCTCCTGATTGCCGGAGATTTGTTTTTAATTCTCCTCTGAAGTTGCCGATAAATCTAAAAAAGGTGTCGGAACCAGGAGGCATTATGTCCGGTTTTATAGCTAAAAGAGATATCTGGTCGCATTTGCGCTTTCTGCAGCCGTTTCTGGGTGTTGGCCAGGCTGGCAGGGTTGCATTGCTTGCCGCTTTTCTTGCGGCTGCGGCTGCCGGAAAAGCTGAAGCAGGGGCTCTAGACTGGCTCAGTCAGAAAACCGGCAGGTCTAAACCCGCCCGGACTGAAAGCGTAGAGGTGCAGCAGATTCAGCTGAACAGCCTCGAACAGAATGCCGTTTCCGGAAACACTCTCGATCCATACCAGTTTGCCCAGTCGCATTTTTCAAGTTCGCGCGGCAAGCTCGAAAAGGCCTGTCGGGCAATAAGCAGTCGTTACAACGATGCCGCCGTCAGGGATATTCTGCAGAAACTTTTCGTCATCGACACTCAGTTGTTCAAAGAAGGTATTAAAAACTCGGCCCTCGCAGTCAAGGAAATCGTGACTGTAAACGACACTCTTGGTCAGGGAATTCAGGATTTGAACCGGATAATTACGGCGCCGGGTCAGGAAACGCTCGATTCTCTCGATAAAACGATAGATAAAGTCGGCGCCGCAAATCTCAGTCAGACACTGCTGGTTAAAAAATATCTGGCCGGGGCCGAGAGAACGATAATGATGGCACAGACCGGCTATGAAACGCTGGAATTGATTCCATCGCTTTCGGTTGCCGGGCTTGACATGATGGTACAGATGTCGAAGCAGTTGATGCGCATGAATCAGTCTAATGCTGAAGCCTTTAAAGGCCTGTTGCTGAACGTGCAGAGCAGTACCGAGATTGTTGCCTCGGGTTTGGATGGCGTCAGGAAAACGGTTCGTGAAACCCTGCGTTTTTCAGATCATTTTGCCGTCAAGCAGTTTCCCTTGATCAATCTGCCCGCCCCATCACGTGAAAAGATTTTCGTGACTCTCTCTTCAATCGCCAACTCGGTCAAGGGGGTTGAAAATACGGTTTCTATCGGCGATTCACAGGTTCGCAATACTGCTCAGCAGTTCACGCATCTGACGGGTGGTTTTATTGCCAAGGCTGCCGAAGCGCTGAAATATACAACTCCTGATACTTCAGAAAAAGCTCTCGAACAGATTTCGACCTATGCAAGAAATCAGGTCAGCGGCCTGTTTCTAAGGGTGAAAGAAGATATCGGTCAGATGCGGGCTGAAATGGCAAAGGCCTCGCGACCTTCCACGACCAGTCTGCCTCCGGCGGTCAATTTTGAAAGCCGTGATGAATACGCTTCCCGGCGGGCTCAGAGCAGCAGCAGTCAGAAATTGCCACTTTTTCTTCTCGGCGGCGTCGGTGTGACTGCAGGTTCTGCTGCCGGCTCCCCGTCGAAGAGTGAAACCCAGCCTCTATCGCTTTCTGCCTCGCCGGCTGATCAGGGTTTCATCGCTCTAAACCGCAAACCCGAATCTTCCGGCAACCGGTCGGCAGGATCGACTCAGGTTCTCTATCATGAGGATGCCGCTGCAGATGATGAAAGCGGTCTGATGCAACCCGAGATGAACATTCTTTCTCAGGAACTGGGCTCAGACTTTTTCTTTGGCGACAGTGGCGAAAACCAGAGTGCCGGCAGTGTCATGGCTCGCGGCAGGCAACTGCCGGAGGAAGACGAAGAAATCGGTATGCTTCCTGACGAAAGAACCGGCGATGAGATGAAGATGAGCTATGGCAATCTTGGCGATGGCGGCGAACCAGAAATTGAGATGCTCCGCATGGATTCAGGTTCGGACGATGCTGCTGCCGATGATCTGCTGCCGATGATGCGCTACGACAGCGATATTCTCGACATGGAAGAATAATCACCAGGATTCCTCTCGCTCGTTTTGCCAAAATTTCCCAACGGTAACAATGGTAGACACAGATAACAACCTTCTGGTCACCAATTGATCGTATTTGTAGTTCTGATAATCGACTCAGCGGGTTGATGCTTTTGTGTCTGACATGGTACACTGCTGCCAAATTCAACTTTGGAGCATGTCATGAGTTTTCCTGTGCAGAGACCGCGCCGCCTGCGTCTTAACAGCCGCCTGCGACAGATGATTCGAGAAGTGAGCATTGCCCCGCATCAGCTGATCTACCCGATTTTCATCGTAG
>CAZPCO010000494.1:0-2919 GCA_964585025.1 uncultured bacterium
GCAAGGGGCACGTCATCGACCTGCCGCCGTCAAGATTCGGCGTCAGCACCGAAAATGGTTTCGTTCCAGACTTTCATGTCGTCAAAGACCGCAAAGAAGTCATTCTGCGCCTGCAGAAGGTGGCCCGTGGTGTCGAACGCATCTATCTGGCTCCTGACCCTGACCGCGAGGGGGAAGCCATCAGCTGGCATCTGGCCAATGTGCTCAATATCGACCCGTTGTCGCAGTGCCGTATCACGTTTAACTCGATTACCCGCGAAGATGTTCTCAAATCTCTCGAGCAGCCGCGTCAGATAGATTTTGCTCTGGTGAATGCCCAGCAATCGCGGCGTATTCTCGATCGTCTCGTCGGTTACCGTCTCTCACCGCTGTTGTGGCAGAAGATATGTCTTGGGCTGTCGGCCGGCCGCGTGCAGTCGGTTGCGGTTGCCCTGATCTGCCAGCGCGAAAAAGAGATTCTGGCGTTCAGGCCCGAAGAATACTGGGTCATTTCGGCTGAGGTCAAAGGGGCGAAACAACGTAAATTTCAGCTAAAACTGTCTAAATACGCCGGCAAAAAGACGACGGTACCAGATAAAGCTACTGCCGATGCCATTCTGGCAAAGATTAAGGCAGGCAGTCTCGAGGTTACCAGGGTCAACAGCCGCGAAAGAAAGCAGGCACCCCCGCCGCCGTTTATCACAAGCACCATGCAGACTGAAGCGGCGCAGAAATTCGGGTTTACGCCGCGGCGAACCATGTCGGTGGCGCAGAAACTGTACGAAGGCGTCGAAGTTGGCAGCGAAGGTCAGGTCGGTCTGATTACCTACATGCGAACCGACTCGGTGCGTATCGCACCCGAGGGGCTTTCCGAACTCGATGGTTTTCTCAGAGAAAATTATGGCAGTGAATACCGTCTGGCCCATCCAAGGGTTTTCAAGATGAAAAAGGGTGCCCAGGACGCACACGAAGCGATCAGGCCGACCTCGGTGCATCGCACTCCCGATCAGATGGCCGCTTTCCTCAAGCCAGAGCAGTTGAAGCTCTATACGCTTATCTGGAAGCGTTATGTCGCCTCACAGATGGCAGAAGCTCGTTATAACGTCGTGACCGTCGAAGTCGAGGTCGATGACGCGATTCTTCAGGCTGCCGGCACCACTATGGTATTCGACGGCTTCACGTCGCTTTACAATGTCAGCCGCGACGAAGACAGTGCCCCCGAAGAAGAGAGCGACGACGAGGGCCGGCAGAAGCTGCCGCCCCTTGAAAAGGGCGAGGCCCTGCATCTTTGCGGCACTGAGGCTGAACAGCATTTTACTTCGCCGCCGCCCAGATACAGTGAATCTTCGATCATCAAGACGCTTGAAAAAGAAGGTATCGGCCGGCCATCGACCTATGCGACTATCGTCGATACCATTCAGCAGCGCAAATACGTGCGCAAGGTGGACGGCAGGTTTCAGCCCTCAGATGCGGCTTTTCTCGTCAACCATATTCTCGAAAACTGTTTTTCTGACATCATCAACACCGGTTTTACCGCGACCATGGAAAGTCATCTCGACCGCATCGAAGAAGGTGAAGTCGACTGGGTAAGCGTGTTGAGTGAGTTTTATGAACCGTTCATGCGCGATCTGAAGGCCGCTGAAGAATCGGTTGAAAAGGTGCAGATCGTTTCTGACATCACCTGCGACAAATGCGGGCAGCCGATGTTGGTCAGAATGGGGCGCAGCGGCAAATTTCTCGCCTGTTCCGGCTATCCGGCCTGTAAGTCGACGATCAATATTCCCGAAGAGATTCTGCTGTTTGCCGATGGCATTCCGAAACCGCCGATGGCGATGGCGGCTCTGCTGGAAAGCGCCGGTGCAGGTGCAGCGGCCGAGCTCGAGCTGATCGATGAAAAGTGCGACAAATGCGGAGCTGACCTGCATATCAGAACCGGCAAGTTCGGCCGGTTCATTGCCTGCACCAACTACCCGGCCTGCAGGAACACGCGGCCGGTAGTCAAGGAAATCGGGGTTGCCTGCCCGGCCGAGGGTTGTGATGGCAGAATGCTCGAGAAAAAATCGAAGCGTGGCAGGCTGTTTTACGGGTGTTCGAATTACCCGAAGTGTACGCTGACGACCTGGGCGAAGCCGACCGGTGAACTTTGCCCCGAGTGCAGGTCACCGCTGGTCTGGCATTCTACGAAAAAACTTGGTAATTATATAAAGTGTTCGGGCAAGGGATGCAAGTATAAATCGATTCCTGAAGGAACAGATAATGACGAGCTGCAAGAAGAATAAGGAAATCGCGGTTACGGTAATCGGTGCCGGTCTTGCCGGTACTGAGGCGGTATATCAGTTGATCAGACGCCAGATTCCGGTGCGGCTGATCGAGATGCGGCCGAAAGTCACGACAGGTGCGCACACCTCTGACCAGTTTGCCGAGCTGGTCTGCAGCAATTCGGTGGGCAGCAATCTTCCTGACCGGGCTTCGGGCCTGCTCAAGGAAGAAATGCGTCTGCTGGGCAGCTATTTCATGGAAGTTGCCTACAAATATCGCGTGCCGGCCGGCAATGCGCTGGCTGTCGACCGTGGTGCCTTTGCCCGCGAAATCACCCGGTATCTGCGCACGCATTCACTTATAGAATTCGTCAACGAAGAAGCTTTAGAGCTACCAGAAGAGGGTCTGGTGATTGTTGCGACCGGCCCGCTGACCTCCCCTGCGCTGCTCGACAGCCTGCAGAAGCGTCTCGGAAAGAAGAAACTGGAATTTTACGATGCGGTAGCGCCATTGGTCGCGGCAGACAGTATCGATCGCAACATCGCTTTCAAAGGCAATCGTTATGGGGAACCAGGCAAGGGTGATTATCTCAACTGCCCCCTGAACCGCGAACAGTATCTTGAATTCGTCAAAGCACTTCTGGAAGCTGAGCGATTCGATCTTTCCGACATGGAAAAGAAT
>CAZPCO010000495.1:0-2908 GCA_964585025.1 uncultured bacterium
GAAAATAAATCGCCCAGCGGTAGAATCATGCGCCCTCCTTCTTCGAGCTGCTCGACAAGCTTTTCTGGGAGTTCTTCCGGAGCGCAGGTAACTATTATCACCGAAAATGGCGCATACTCGGCCCATCCCTGGTAGCCGTCGCCGCATTTTACCCGACAGTTGTAGCAGGCCTTTCTTAGAGCATCGATCGAATGACTTGCCAGTTCTGGAACAATTTCGATGCTGTACACTTCAGCGCCCAGTTCGGCAAGAACTCCGGCCTGGTACCCCGAGCCGGTTCCGATTTCCAGAACTTTTTCTCCGGGCTGAAGATGCATCTGCTCAGTCATGTAGGCAACTATGTAGGGTTGCGAAATGGTCTGACCATGGCCGATTGGCAGTGGGTGGTCTCCGTAGGCCTCTGAGGTCAAAAAGCCGGCCGGCAGAAATTTGTGTCTCGCAACTTTTCCCATTGCCACGAGAACCTTTTCGTCAGCGACTCCATAAGCCACAAGCTGTTCGACCATCAGTTTTCGTGCCTGGTCCATATCGGTCTCCTCGCAGATAATTTCAGGGCTGCTGCAATCGGCTCTGCAGGTGGCCAGCCAGCAGATTGCCGCAGTAAAGATCAAGATCGGCAGAAGAAGGCGCATGTTTTTCATTGATAGCCTCCTGATTCTCTCCGTTGAAATTCTATCAGATGGAACCTGATCCTTCATCATAGGTAGGCGCTAAAGGTATTTTCTACCCAGGCAGCGATTATAGAGATTCTGGCACATTTGCTTCTTCGCACCTGCAGCCTGCCGCCACCTTCAAACCTGCCGCGGCCGGGTTCATTTATCGGTAGTCGTTGCTGGCAGTGCGCTTGTTCTGGGGCTGCTTCGAATCACAATCAGAAAGATTCCGCCAGAACCTTGCGGGTTCGCAGGGCGCCACTTTTATGTGTGTGGCGAGTTTTTACAAACGCATTATTGGCACGGTGGCAGCAGCAGAAACGATCTACAATCTGGGTTATCTATTAAGAATATACAAATATTTCAGCTTCGTTCCATTGGATAATGGTGACTCTTGCCGGAAAGGTAGTATACTGCCTGCATGAGCAGGTATTTCTTTCCATTTGCCGGTGAACTGATTTCGGGTCACATTGTTCGCCGCTACAAGCGTTTTCTTGCCGACGTCATTCTTGCTGACGGGCAGATGGCTGTCGCTCATGTTCCAAACAGCGGCAGCATGAGCACCTGCTGGCATGAAGGTGCCGCGGTCATACTCACGCGCCATGCGGCGGGCGGAAGCCGCAAGCTGAATCTTACGCTTCAGGCAGTGCAGATGCCCGATGCCTGGGTAAGCGTCAATACCATGAACCCCAATGCAGCCGTTGCCGGGGCAATTCAGGCTGGTGCCATCGATGTATTTGCAGGTTATGAATGTCTTCAGAGAGAAGTTAAATGCGCAGTCGGTAGTCGCTTCGATCTTTGTCTTTTTGATCTCCCGATTGATAGGGAGGTGTCTCTTTTGTCGCTCAAACCGGAAAAGGCGATTCGGTTGCCGCGTAGCTCTTCGATTTCAGGCCGGGCAAAGCCGCCTGCAGTCATAGAAATCAAAAATGTCACGTTGCTTTCCCGGAATGGCGTGCTATTTCCAGATGCGGTTACTGAAAGAGGTTTAAAGCATCTGCATCACCTGGTTGAGTTGAAAAAAGCAGGATTACGGGCTGTTCTGGTCTTTTTTGCCGGGCGTAGTGGCGCAGAATGGGTTGGCCCGGCATCTGACATCGATCCGCAATACTCGCAGGCACTTTCCATGGCGATCAAAAGCGGTGTCGAAGTTGTTGCTTTAAAGATTGACGTTTCGGCATCCGGTCTGGCAATCGATGGAGCCCTGCCTTTGAGGCTGTGAAAGAACTGCAGGTAGTAGTTTGCCAACCGGTGATGATTGTGATAGACTTCGCAGCAAATAGCATCCGTAAGGAGAAATGGGAAAATATGCAGAAATTGGCCAGGTTGTTGATTGTAGCAGCACTGATGGTGGGAGTTTCATTAAGCGGTTTTGCCGCCGATACCAAGGTGCCAACCAGCATGGTGACCATTGGCGAGGGTGACGAAACTCTCGAATCGGAAATCGAACTCAAGATTGGCGATGTGGCTCCGGATTTTTCGCTGCCGAACCTTTCGACTGATAAGATGGAGCACCTCAAGGATTATCTGGGCAAGCCGATTGTGCTTTTTTTCATTCAGAGCGCCTGTTATTCCTGTCTTCAGGAAGCCAAAGCTCTCCAGGAATTGAAAGCGAAATACGGCGACCGCGTCAATGTTATCGCGGTTGGCGTCGATCTGCTCGGCAAGCCGATGCTTGTTTCCTGGGCCGCTCATAATAATATCAACTACCCGGTTTTGCTTGACCCGATTTTTTCTGTACCCGAAAAGTATGGTTTTTCGTACACTCCCAGCTCTGTGATTATTGATAAGGACGGCAAGATCTGTTTTATTCACGCCGGTTATCGTCCTGCGGATGCCAAGCTTTTTGAAGACAAGGTCGCTGAGCTTGTAAAATAATTTTCTTGTGCTTTGAGAGGGGCTGCTTCATTAACTGTGAAGCAGCCCTTTTTGTATTCAGTGCATCCTGTTTAAATTTTTGAAAATGCATAGCATGTTTGCCAATTTTTTTGCCCGGTCTTTTCCTGGTTTGATTTTGATTTAATAGTTCTGGTCGAGAGCAGCTAGCTCTATTATCGCGATGTACACCGTTTTGGAGCATGTCAGGGAAGTTGTAGACTCAGCGGGTTGATAAAAATCAAAATAAAAACAAAAAAGTAGTTGACACTTAGGGGTTGAGTTTGATAATATGAACTTCCTGCCACGGCAGGGCAGGCGAATGAAGTAGCCTGAAGCTCATTGAGAATAAGATCGAAAGACTTTAATTATGACGCCAA
>CAZPCO010000496.1:0-1558 GCA_964585025.1 uncultured bacterium
TCGTTGGGCTCATAACCCAAAGGTCGCAGGTTCAAATCCTGCCCCCGCAACCAATCAAGTTTACGCCCCCGGTGATAACCAGCTTATCATCGGTATGCTCGATCAACTGACTGCGGGTTACCGCCCCGAGATCGATCATTTTGCCCGCCACATGATTGATCAGCATGGCCGCTTTGCTGCCCGGCCTTGGAAAAGCCATGCGCGTTTCACCCCGGTCGAAAAACACAATGCCGTAGAAATTCTCTGAATAGATTTCCTGCAGACTTTTGATCGTTTCACGCAGATGATTCTCAAAAATGCGGCCAACGTCAAAGCGAAAGAAATACCAGTTGCGCGGCTTACCATCTTTCAGAATGAAATTCTGAAAAATCATCTGTTTCTCATCACCAAGATCGACAAACTCTACATCGCCGCGATTGCTGAGAAAAACCCTGAGAATTTCGCGACCGGTCCTGCCATGAAACATCGACATTTCAGGTTCTGGGCCTGCCATCAGCTCAGGGGCAAGAAGGAAATAGCCTTTTCGTATCCATGATTGATAAAACATACGGGTCTGTTCTTCTTCATCCGACTTATTTCCAGGGCCCGGCAGGACAAAGAGGCGATCTTTGATTCCTGATCGGTCGGGCGGATAAATGTAAGCGGCACCAATATTTAGGCCGGCCGAAATGAATCTGGTCTGAATATGTTTTACCGCTTTTTCCCAGGCCGATGTATCCCAGGCCGAGATATTTTCAACCCATTCTTTTTCGCGGGTCCAGCGGCGGCAGGCGTCGCGAAAATCCGACAGAATGACCTCTCCCGAAGCATCTGCTTCTTCAAGACGCTGCAGAGCGTCTTTTATCGCCTCCTGCTCATTGCGGAACAATGTTGAATCGATCTGGAAAATTCCGGCGACAAAAAAGACCGCGAGTGGCAAGATGCCGACCACAATAAAGGTTAAGGTCAACCAGTCTTTCAGACTGATTCCTACCGGGTGCCCGCTGATGATAACTTTGCAGAAAACCAGGATCCAGCCGGCGAAGAAGAAGAGCCGCAGCAGAAAACTCACCGTCGGTTCCCTGAGATTGATTTCCGGGTTGTCTCTGCTGAGTACCCAGACTTCGTAGGGAACAGCATAGTCGATAAAATCTCTGAACACGCGAACGCCCTGATAATCTACGAATTTGCCGGCCGGAATGAGATAATCACGTTCCAGTGGCATAGAACTGATTCGTTCAAATAGACCTAGAATGCGTTGGCGCTGCTCAACAGGCACGTGATCGTCGAACACCGGCCGGCGCGATTTATCAGAAAATTCCAGAGGCATCAGAACTGAACAGATATCGGGGTTCTGATTGCTGAGGCTATTGGCGACAAGCTTCATGATACCCAGACGATCGAGTTCGCCCGGAGAAAACAGCTGAATGAAAACCAGTCTGCTGCCATCCGAGGCTTCCACCATGTCCCAACAGGAGAGGTGAAGAGTTCCCTCAAACATTACCCGTGAAACTTTGCCACGCCGGTAATTTTTGAGAAGATTGAAGTCAATGACTTCACCGAAAGCCCCGCGCACCAG
>CAZPCO010000496.1:1568-2902 GCA_964585025.1 uncultured bacterium
CCGTTCAAACTGTTCATTTCTTCGTCTCTGATGGCTTTGTCAGCAGCGAGAGCTTCGAGAATCCTTTTGAAAAAGCGCTGCTTCTGAGCGTAAAAGCCTTCTCCGGTCAGCATCCTGACCCCTTTTCCTTCTTCGTAAATACCGGCATAAACGGCAAGCGGCAGAAGTTTCTGCGGAAAAACACCCCGCAGATCGGCCTGAAACTGACTGCCGCTGAAATTACGATCGAAGCCCTGGATCTGCCGGGCCTGCTTCATTTTGAACAGGCGGTATCTGATCTGCAGTTCCATCGACCAGAGCGATTTGAACATCTGCAGATAATTGCCCGCTTTATGCTCCCATTTTAGAAGCTCGCGTTCCTGTTGAATGATAGAGCGCTGATGCTGATTGTATTCGAGCAACCCGAACGGCAGCAGCGTCAGCACAAATGCGAACACCAGCGGCAGAGCCATTTTTATTCTTCGCTTCATGAAGCATCTCTCACAATTTCATCATATTAACTCATCCTCAGAAGATTATCCATAAGCAGCTGACATCTTTACGAACTTTACAAATCAGACAAAAACATTTAGATTTGCTATGAAAGGAAACAATGCATGAAAGAATATGGCATGCGGCGCTTTGCCGTTCTGATATTGCTGACAGCCCCAGTTTTGCTGACTATCGGCTGTTGCAGCAAAAGAACCACCATGGAAGAAGCGGGCAAAGCTTACCAGAGCGGCGATTTTGCCAAGGCAGCCGCTATTTTTGCGCCGGCAGCCGAAAAGGGCGACCCGGAAGCGCAGGTCAATATCGCTTTTATGTATTATTGCGGCATGCACGTCGAAAAGAACCATAAACTTGCCGCTGAGTGGTATCGCAAAGCTGCTGACCAGAACCATGCCAATGCTCAGTTCAGTCTCGGCACCATGTATGAAAACGGCGAAGGAATCACCAGAAACCTTGAAGAAGCGTATTTCTGGTATTCTCTGGCCGAAAAACAGGGCGACAAAGACGCACAACGCCTGCGCCGCGAACTGGAGCTCAAATTGAGCAAAACCCAGGTTACCAGCCTGAAGAAACGCGTTTCAGACTGGAAACCCGGAAAACAATAATCAGCGCAAATCAGCCGTCGTGGGTGATTTTTTCGATCAGTTCCTTGAGAACCGTTGGTGCCCGGTCATGATCGATCTGGCAGGTGCCGGCGGCATGATGCCCACCACCACCGTATTTAAGCATTAATTCACCAATATTGGTGCGTGACGAACGATTGACAATCGACTTTCCAACTGCATAAACGGTGTTCTGCTTCTGAAAGCCCCAGAGAATGTGAATCGAAATATTGCATTCCGGGT
>CAZPCO010000497.1:0-2901 GCA_964585025.1 uncultured bacterium
GAAAGTGCGGGTTCTTTCTGGCGGTGAAAAAAGCCGTCTGGGTCTGGCCAGAATGATGCTGCGCCCCTGTAATCTGCTGCTTCTCGACGAACCGACCAATCATCTCGATATCAACAGTCGCGAAGCGCTTCTCAATGCTCTCGAAGACTTTGCCGGCACCATCATTATCGTTTCACACGACCGCTTTTTTCTCGACAGTCTGGCAACCAAGATTCTGGCGATAGAAAACGGCCGGGCCGTCGTTTACCAGGGAAACTACAGTCAATACATGTGGGCGCGACAACGACGAGAACTTGCCGGCGAGATAGATTCAGAGATTGCCGGCGTTGCCGGGGCGCTGGTTTCAGATCGCAAACAGCAGGCACGCGAAGATGTTAAACAGCAGAAACAGTTGAACAACCGCTTGCAGAAGCTGAAACGCGAGATCGAAGAACACGAGAAGCATATCGCCACTGTCGAACAACAGCTTGCCGAGGTTGAAGGCCAGCTTGCATGCCCGCCTCCCGACTGGAATGCGTCCCGGGTTGCTGAAGTGGCGCGCACGCATGCCGATCTTAATTCCAGACTTGAAGCGGCGATGACCGCCTGGGAGGCTCTGCATCTGGAAAATGAGCAGACGGCGGCAGAACTTGCCAGACTGAGAGAAGGAGGCGTATATGGGCCAGAATGAAGACAACCCGCAACGCGGAGTTGTGGAAAAGAGCCGGACAAAAACCACGCGGCCTTCGATGTATAAAGTGTTTCTGTTAAACGATGACTATACGACGATGGATTTCGTCGTCGAAGTTCTTGAAACGGTTTTTGGCCGTTCAAAAATTGATGCCACCAGCATAATGCTGCATGTGCACCGCAACGGCAAAGGGCTTGCCGGAGTTTTTACCCGTGAAATTGCCGAGACCAAGATAGCGCAGGTACATGCACTTGCCCGCGAAAACGGCTTTCCGCTTAAATGTGATATGGAGAAAGAATGATCAGTAAAGATCTCGACATCATCCTGCAGGCTGTAATCAATCAGGCCGCTGACGAGCGCCATGAATACATCACCGTTGAACATCTGCTTTATGCGCTTCTGCATGACAAGGAAGGCGCTGAGATTCTCAAAGCCTGTGGCTGCAGCCTCATTGAACTCGAAAAGGATCTCGATGAGCACCTGGCTGCAAATGTGCCTCAGAAAGCGTCCGGCAAAGTTGAACCGGTGCCAACGCTTGCTTTTCAAAGGGTTATCCAGCGCATGATGATTCATGTCCAGGCTTCGGAAAAAGCTGAAGCCCGTGCCGGAGACCTGCTGATCGCGATCTTTTCAGAGACCGACTCGCACGCGGTATTTTTTCTGCAGAAACAGAATGTGACCCAGCTTGACGTTCTCAATTACGTTTCGCATGGCATTCGCAAGGCCGGTGATGGTGAGGACGGTTATACCGATGCGGAGCCGGGCGAAGTTGAAGAGGGCGGCGAATCCCAGGCCGGTGCCAATCCACTTGCCAGTTTTACCGAATGTCTGAATGACAAGGCGGCACGCGGGGGAATCGACCCGTTGATCGGAAGGCGGGCCGAGGTTTCCCGGGCAATTATCGTTCTCAATCGCAGGCGTAAGAACAATCTTATTTTTGTCGGTGAACCCGGGGTCGGCAAAACTGCGATTGTCGAGGGAATTGCCCTGCGCATTCACCAGGGTGAAGTTCCTGAAACCCTCAGGGATACTAAAATATATTCGCTGGACATGGGGGCCCTGCTTGCCGGAACCAAGTATCGCGGCGATTTTGAAGCCCGTCTCAAGGCGACGATGAAAAGCCTCGAGAAGATGCCAGGCGTAATTCTTTTTATCGATGAAATACATAACATTATCGGTGCCGGCGCGGTCAGTGGCGGTTCTCTCGATGCCGCCAACATTCTCAAGCCGGCGCTTGGAAGCGGCAAATTCAGATGCATCGGTACCACCACCTTCGAAGAATTCAAGAATTTCGACAAAGACAGAGCCTTTTCACGTCGCTTTCAGAAGATCGATCTTTACGAACCCAACGTTGAGGAAACACGCCGAATTCTTCTGGGATTACGACCGGTTTACGAAAAATTTCACGGTGTCACTTTTACCCGAAAGGCTCTGCGGGCGGCGGCTGAGCTGTCGGCAAAATATATTCAGGAACAGTTTCTTCCCGACAAAGCAATCGATGTTATGGATGAAGCTGCCACCATTTTGAAGCTCTCGCAGAAGAACAAGGGGCAGCCGGTGGTCAGGAGAGCGCATATCGAGCGGGCGGTGGCGCGAATTGCCCGCATCCCGTCGCGACGCATTTCAACTTCTGATCTTGATAAACTGAAAAATCTTCAGACAGATCTACAGCAGGTGATTTTCGGCCAGGATCCGGCGATCGAAGCGCTGGTCAGAGCCATCAAAATTTCCCGCGCCGGCATGACCGGCTCAACCCGGCCGGTCGGTTCGTTTCTTTTCACCGGTCCGACTGGTGTCGGCAAAACCGAAGTTGCCAGGCAGCTCGCTAATTCGCTTGGTGTTAACTTTCTCAGATTCGACATGAGCGAATATATGGAAAAGCATGCGGTGGCGAGATTTATCGGTGCGCCTCCAGGCTATATCGGTTACGAGCGGGGTGGGGCGCTGACCGACTCGATACGCAAACACCCGTATTCAGTGCTGTTGCTCGATGAAATTGAAAAGGCTCACGAAGACGTTTTCAACATTCTGCTGCAGGTCATGGATTACGCGACTCTGACCGACAATACCGGCAAAAAGGCTGATTTCCGCAATGTCATTCTGATCATGACTTCGAACGCCGGAGCCCGTGATATGGCCAAAGGCTCGATCGGTTTTGCTCATCATGAGAATGATACTGAATGGAAAGGCAAGGCCGCCATCGAGAAGTTGTTTTCGCCGGAATTTCGCAA
>CAZPCO010000498.1:0-2895 GCA_964585025.1 uncultured bacterium
TTTGGAAATGCGATAAAGGTCGCTGGTACCGTCATTAGATTTGCGCAGTTGGTATTCGACTATTTCTTCGCGCAGAAAATCTGGCGATGGCGGTTTAATGGCAAAATCGAAAATCTGGCGGCGCAGAACGAGAATCTTGCCTTCGTTTACGTACATCAGCTTGTCAACAGTCTGGCGATTCGTCTGCAACGGGTATTCAACCCAGTTGGCATTGCGGATATCATTTCCGAAGTGAGCAAAGAAGCGCCGGGCGCTCTCGTTGACACCTATATGCTCGAGCGCAGTTTTGATAGTTCGCACTTCGGCAAAGAACAGGCGGTATATAATCAGCATCAGCAATACGAAAAGCCCGGCCACAATGATGATTTCCATCAGAGTGACCGCACGTTTGCGACTGCATGGTTTGCTTATCATCTTTTCACCAGATATCACAGTGGGTGGTCACGACTTCGAATTCGAGAGGCCGGTTGTCTTCTTTCGATTGCCACGTGACATTAACCTTAACGAGCTTCAGACCAGACTTGAAAACCTTGCTGGAAGATGGCGCTTCTTTGATGCTGATGGTGCGCCGGTATTCGACACCGGCAATTTCGACGACCGGTAGAAAACCATCGGGGTTCTTGTCGTAAACGTTGTCGGAAGAATGAAAATCAGCCAGCAGAGTGTTCTCGCCTTTGTCGCCATCGAGACCGAGTTCGCCGGAACGGGCGGCACGAATAGCCTCGATGGCCTGATTGGCAAGAAAAATGGCGTTTTCGTAGTTGCGAACCTTAGAAACCCCAGAAAAACTGTTGGAAATTGTCCAGCCAATGGTGAATACAACGGTCATCAGCAGACCGGCGACCATAATCTCCACAAAGGTCATTGCCGTTCTGCCTGTCGGTAGGCACCAGAAATCTGTCGTTCTAAAATACATATATTTCAGCTGATTCTACCATATACCCGCAGTCTGCTCACCAAGTTTTCATTAGCTGCAGATCAAATGTCTTCAATTACGAACACAGGGCTGCTGCCGGATGGCAGCAGCCCTGTGCTTGAGAGCTGATTTTTGCAGATCAGAAGAGATCGGCGGGGTTAAGGCCGGCTTCCATGATCAACATGTCGGGGTTGCGCACTGCAGGAGCTGAAGCTGCACCATCGCGAGCGGGGCCATTGCAGATTTCTTTAACCATTGCGGGGTCGAATCTCGGGTTTTCGAGAACAGTTCCCTGCTGGTTGGGGGCATCGGCAGTCGGCACCCAGACGAAATCCGGGTGATTTTTCCTGGAGTCGCCGGTCCATTCAGCTGAAACGATATTGTTATTTTCGTCAAGAATGAGATTGTAGGTATAGCGCAAAGTGAACCATTTGCAGCCCAGATAATCGGGGTGAACATCATCATTCACGAACCAGCAGGTAGTGGTCACCTTGAGCTTGCGGTCGTCGAACCAGCCGGTAGTCCAGTTGGATTCAAACTTGTAGAGCGGGTAGTTCCAGACCATGCGGTCAGCTTCGATATCACAGATCATGGCGCTCTTTTTGTTGCCGATATAATTTATCAGCAGGCGATGAAATTCATCAGGATAAATATCATCGCGGTCATCACCGGAATTGCCCCAGTTGCGATTTCCGTAGAAGTTACAATAGGTATTCATATAAACTTCGGAAAGAATAGCCTTCTGATCGGCAGTAGTGAATTCAATACCGTTGCGAACCCGATTGACTGTTGGTTCAGGGGTCAAAATCGAGGCGGCAGACCAGCCATTGCAGTGGCCTTCCCAGCTTTCAGCTTTTGGGTTGTAATGAGTATTTCTCACATCTGCTTCCCAGGCGCGAGCGCCGGGATTTTTTCCGGTGCGCGACTGAACGTAGGCATCGTATCTTTCGAAGGGCGACGGGCTGTGACCGGGCCAACCATTGACCATAAAGCCCTTTTTGCGTGACCACCAGTCACCTGACCAGGGTGCAGGCTTTATTTCGCCTTTGGCTGAACCGTCTTCAGCGACTGCCATGAACGGAGCGGTGACCAGCATCAATGCTACAGCAAGAATCAGCTTTTTCATCAGTTTTCACCTCCGTCGGTGTTGCCGGATTCCGGCAGCGGAGTCGGAGCCGAGGGTGGTATCAGGCGAATCTTGCGGTCACGTGATTCAGAAGATACTGCCCAGGGAGATCCTTTCTGCCAGAGCTGAGTGAGATTGGTATTTGAGCGGGCTTCATCGATTTCAACCTGATAAGTTGCCCCACTGGAGCGGTAGGCTGCAAAAGTGTCAGCGTGCTGCTTATCGGGAGCTTTGTTTTTCTGGGAGATGACGCGTTTGAACATCAACCCGCCAACTTTGCGCAGTTTGGCGAATTTTTTGGCCAGTGACTGACCGCGATAGGCTGCAAAGCCATCGGCACCCTGCACCGCATTTGCAGCTTTCTGAATCGGAAAGGCAGGCAGGTCGTAAGGAACGACCGTATCTTCGGCAACCAGCGGCTGAGGCGAACTGGGATCGATTTCGCGTTCAGAGAATTTCATTCCGGAAGCGGTCGGAAAAATATCGATAACTCTGACAGGCCGCAGGTCATTGGCAGAGAGCCAGAGAACGGCCTGGTTCTTCATTTCACCATTGCGGGCGTAAATATGTAGAACATAGCAGTCCTGGCCATCGACCTCTTTGCGGGCCCTGACTTTAAATACCCATTTAACCGGGGGCAACCAGACATCGCCTGCCGCTTTGAGATCACGGTAGGAGGCTTCGACCACCCAGCGCTCGCCTATCTTCCAGGTCGGAACGAAGCCGTTATCTGACCCGGCGAAAACTTCGCCTGCAGCCATTACTGCCAGAAGCAGCAACGCGCCAAGAATGATTGTTCGTTTCATTGTGACCTCCAGAACGCTCGGTACGTAATGTACAACAATTGTAAGAA
>CAZPCO010000499.1:0-2886 GCA_964585025.1 uncultured bacterium
ATCTTTGCGGCTTCCTGTGCCATCGGCATGGCGATAGCTTCGCGAATATTACGGCTGACACCCAGCAGTAACTTGGTTCCGGTGGTCATCGAAGCCAGCATGACTTTCTGCATGGCTTCTTTGCTCAGTTCGAGAACCACCGACTGTTCCATGGCCACAACCGTGTCTTCGTAAAAGGATTCTTCGCCGAGCAGAGCAGTTTCGCCACAAAAGCCGCCTGGCTTTACGACACCGAGAAGAACATCGTCGTGGCCATCTTTCGCCTTGCGGTTGACTATCTTCAGGCTACCGGTTTCGACGAAAAACATCGAGGTTGCCTTCTGGCCCGCATCATAAACGATACCGCCACGTTCCACATCTTTCCGGGTCATGTTGCGGATAATAATATCGAGATCAGCAGTTGTCAGGTCTTTTATTGCTAACATAGGATTTTCCGTTTACTGTAATGCGGCCTGAACGTTGTCAGTGAGGCCCATAAGCTTGTCAAGCCCGAGAAGCTGCAGAATTTTTCTGACGGAAGGGTTACAGCCGGCAATATACAGTTTGCTTCCCTTTGCCTGAAGGCTCATGTGGTGTTTGACAAGCGTGGTAATCGCTGAGCTGCAGATCATTTCAACTCCGGTAAGATCGATGATCACACGTTTCTTGCCTGAATCTTCGGCGTCCTGAATGGCGTTGTCGAATTCCTGAACTGCGTCGAAAAAAATGCTGCTGGTAACCTTGATTACCTGTGCCTGATCATGAGTCTCTTTAATAAAGGTCATAAACGGTCGCTCCCGGTTTTATAAATTTAACGCTGTATTCTAGCATATGTGCCAATGCAAAGCATACACTTGTATTCATCTGAGTTCCTGAGTGCCAGAAGCCGGACTGAATGTGTTCCAATGCAGGCGTTCAGGTTTCCACTTATCTTTAGGTCGATCGCTGCCCACTGGCCTGCCTACAGGAATCACACACAGTGGAACGACGTAGGCCGGAAGCTTGAGAACCTCGCTGACAATCGCGATGCGATCAGCATAAGGATAGGCGGCGGTCCAGACCGCGCCAAGCCCCATACTTTCAGCTGCCAGCAGAATGTTCTGAGTTGCTGCCGAGCAGTCGAGCATCCACATGTTTTCGGATTCACCAGCTCTGGCGATATCCATATCGCCGCAAACGACAATGGCAGCACTGGCGCTGGCCAGCATTTTGGCATACGGCAGCTTTTCGGAAAGGGAATTCATAGCTGCCCGGTCGCTGACAACGATGAATTGCCACGGCTGACGGTTGCGTGCCGTCGGGGCCGCCATTCCAGCCCGCACCAGCTCGGTCAATGTTTCACGACTGATGTCGCCGCCGGTGAAATTACGTACGCTTTTGCGTTCATAAATTGTCGCCAGCGTCGGATTGCTGGCAGAAGCAGTTGTCGGGGCACTCGTTGGTGCCGTAGTCTCCCTGGTTCCTGCTGTCATTTCAGTTCCTTTCTGTTTGATCGAGTCGGCACCGGGATCGGTGTTATTGCCAATTCTGGCTGGTGACATCAGCAGAATAATGATCGCAAGCGCCAGCAGAACATTCAATACCGCGTGAATTTTCACTTCTCTAGCCTCCTTACCCTCTATTACATGTGTCTGATCGGCAATACCCACTCTGAGCATTTCGACAATCTGGCCGCTCGGACAGAAATAGTTGCACCATGGCCTCCTGATAAACAACGAAAGGCCGAGAAAAACGGCTGCCAGCGCCAGAACCGTCATCGAGGCCGAACTGAGAAGAAATGCCGAGAACGGTTCAACGCTGTTCAGGGAAAATTTATACCCGACTATCAGCAGCAGAGCGATGACCGACAAAATTGCCGGCCTGAGATGGCGTATCATGGTCGCAATGCGACCGGTAAAGTCAATTTTCTTCACAAAGCAGTTTCCCAGGAGTTCCTGGGCTGAGCCGAACGGGCAATACCAGGTGCAATACCATGAACGGCCCGAAATCAGCGGAATCAGAAGCGCCAGAAGAACGACAGTCACCATAAAGATCTGGCTGGTGAGCGGCACGCCGCTTATTAGCCAGTTATGCAGCAATTCAACCGAAAAGAAACGACCGAGCATGAACCCCGGAATCATGATCGCAGCGACCAGAAATGCTTTTCGATATTTGCCCAGCCTGGCGGGCATAAAACACCCGGCAAACGCTACCAGCAGGAAACACCAGCCGATAACTTCTGCAACCAGTGCTTTATAATCGACCCTGCTCCTGATGGCCTCGAGTAACAGAAATTTTGCCAGACGCAGTCTGACGCTCTCGATTGTCGCATGACTGGTCATGGTTGCCCGTGACACTGCATCGACTGGCAGACTGAGAGCCTCGCTCGCGGTTTTCCCGTTCCAGGAAGCGAAAAAACCGGTTTTCTCGATACGTTTGACAAAACCGGGGGTTTCGTCATTTTTCTGTAAAACCAGTCCGGTGACCCGACCGTCGCGGTCAATTCCGATTATGATCGGCAGCCAGGAAGCATAACCGACGATATGCTTTGCAAGCGGCTGAGTATGCAGCAGACGCCCCAGGCGGCGGCCAGAATTATCGAAAACCAGCGCCTCATCGCCTGACTGATATTGAAGCAGCGAAGCGCCCGGCAACAAACCGGCAGCCTCTGCAACTGTAAAAGCGGCAGGCTGAACCGCGGACTGGCCGCTTGAATTCAGGTCGTGACCAAGGAAACGGCCTTCCTGCATGGCGATGATGAGAAAAACGATCCATAAAAGCACAAGCAGATACAGCTTGCCCCACAGGTTATGCATTTTCATGCGTTTACACCATTCATTCGAATTCTCCATCAGATTCCGTCAAGCCGACTTTGATATTGCGCTTATGCAGCCAGTCGGCAAAACATTCTACACCAGATTTCCCAGC
>CAZPCO010000500.1:0-2884 GCA_964585025.1 uncultured bacterium
CAGTTTTGAGCGCTACTTCTACAGGATTACAGCCGGCTGCCTGAACGCCAATTATTCTTGGCATTCTATCAGCGAGGCCAAGCTGAATAAGATCGTAAAAACCCTTGTAAATGCCTGATGTGATACAGCCATCACCGATAGAAACATATAGTCGATCAGGAATATTGAAACCCATTTGTTCCCAGATTTCAAAGGCCACTGTTTTTTTACCTTCAACCAGGAAAGGGTTGTAGGCACAATTGCGGTTGTAAAAACCAAATTTTCTGGTGATCTCAACTGAGAGTTCAAAAGCCCGGTCATAGCTGTCATCTACTATGACTGTTTTGGCGCCGTAAACCAGAAGTTGCGCGACCTTCGCTCTCGGAGCTCTCTTAGGCACAAAAATAACGGTTTTCAAGCCTGCTGAAGCAGCGAAACCAGCCAGAGAACTGGCGGCGTTGCCGGTAGAAGCGGCGCATATGGTGGTAGCTCCTGCTTCTCTAGCTTTCGCAACTCCGACCGCACTGGCGCGATCTTTTAGTGATGCAGTCGGATTTCTGCCATCATCTTTGATGTATACATTGTTGAGACCGTGGAGCTTTTCAACTGCTCCGGCTCTGTACAGAGGGGTCCAGCCGACCTGCAATGGTGCGATCTGAGTGCTGTCGGCTACCGGCAGCATTTTGCGATAACGCCATAGCGAATAATCCTTGGAAGCAGCTATTTCGTCGCGACTGATTTTTATCGATCCGTAGTCATAGACGACATCGAGAATGCCGTCGATACCACATTTATCACAAACGTAGCGGTCGGGAGCATCAGGGTATTCTTTGCCACATGCCATGCATTTGAGAAGATTTACTTTCATTCCATGACTCCTTGAAATATCTTTACCGGCTGATTATAAACCCCGCAGCCGTCATAAGCCAACATCATTTTACATTTAGACTTTTCCCCTTCCGGGATTAGTTATGTAAACCTGCGAATCATCCTCTGTATTGACTTTGTACCTTTAGCGGCTATAATAGCGAAGTGTACATGGAGCGATTTAACGTTAAGGAACTTACATGAAAACTCGTCTGTTGACAGCAGTTCTATTTTGCGGTCTTTTACTTGGCAACGTTTCAAACTCTGTTTATGCAGAACCAGAAATGCTTGAACCATCACAAATCAGACAGGAAATGATGCAGAATCCAACCCCGGTAAATGAATTTCTCGAAAGCAATCTTGGCAAACTGCAGACAAAAATTCAGGAAGCAAATCAGGCCGGAAAAATAAAGAGCCCTGAAGACATGAAAGCTTTGATCAGCGAAGATGCAAAGAATGTTTTTGCCAAAGCACCTGAATTCAGAAAAACTCTCAAAGAACCCGAATATCGCCTGAAACTCGATGCCGAACTCATTCAAATCGGTGCAGCAGCAGGCATGGTTACGGAAGTTGTCGAACTTCTCAACAACTGGAAAGCCGGAGAGATCAAAGACAGCCTCATTATAACCGCAGCTCAGCTCTTTCAGCAGAGCAAAGCAGAATTTTCACCTGGTTTCGACGAACTGCTCAAAGAAACTGCCAAATCCAAAGATCCAAAAATCGCGAAATTCGCAGAGAATCTGCTCAATGAATTTTTCCGCAACCCGGTTGGCAAACCTTTTCCAGCTTTCCCGGCCGGAAAGAAAACCACCGATGGTCAGGATCTCACCCTGGAGCGCTTTAAAGGCAAAGTTCTTCTCGTAGACTTCTGGGCCACCTGGTGCCCGCCATGTCGTGCTGAAGTTCCCGAGATAGTTAAAACCTACCAGGCCTATAAAGACAAAGGTTTTGAAGTTGTCGGCATTTCTTTTGATGAAGACAAGAGTGCATTTGAAGCCTACCTTAAGGAAAACAACATGCCCTGGCCGCAGTATTTTGACGGCAAAGGCTGGGAAAACGAAGTTGGACCGACATACGGGATTCAGTCAATCCCCGGAATGTATCTGCTTGATGCAGAAGGAAAAGTAGTTTCTACCGAGCTGCGCGGCGGAAAACTTGAAGAAGAGCTTAAAAAACTTCTCAAGTAATCAAAGTTTTTCAATCAAGGGCAGGGAATTTATTTCTCTGCCTTTTTTTATTATGGTATTTACATGTCGGAAAAATATTCTTATGATTAAAAAATCTGGAGGTGCTGATAATGAAATTTTCCCGCAATATCGTTTTAGCCGCAATGATTGCCTCTCTAGGATTCTCTGTAGCTCCGGCCTATGCCGCAAATGAAAAGGTTAAAGTTCTTGTTATCGATTCTGGCAGCGACTTCACTCACGAAGCCCTCAAACCGCTGGCACTCGCTAATGATGTTGAACTCAATGGTAAAACAGGCTTAGACGACGACAACAACGGCTATATAGACGATATTTTCGGATGGAATTTCGTTGACAACAGCGCTACTCTGGTAAACCTCTCAGACACTCCACCTGATTATGACACCGTTCTCCGCTGCATGGAACTCCTTGGAAAACTCCAGGCCTACGGCCAGGAAGGCCTGTCTCAGGATGAATATAAATTTCTGGTCGATCATTACAAAGACAAAAAATTCTGGGCCTGGGTTGGCTTTACCGGGGGCTGGGCACATGGGACACATTGTGCCGGCATTGTTTCAACCAACAACAATGGCGTCAGTCTCAATGCCATCAAGCATATTCAGACTGGTGGGTCACCCAAAGAAGAAGTTGAACGGGCTTTTACCTCACTAAAATATACTCTGGCTCACCGGCGACCTACCCGCAACACCCGTGAAGAAAAGGTGTCCATGGATGACCTGGATAAATATTTTACCCAGCTGGGTGAAGAGAATTCCGAAAAAATAAAGGCGAAGGCTGAATACATCGCTTCTTTTAAACCAAGATTGATCAACTGCTCCTTTGGAACAGAAAAC